>JAKQGD010000644.1 GCA_029573365.1 Bacteroidota bacterium
CCTTTTGCTGCCAGTTTCCTGTCTTTTAAAAAATCACCGTTGTGTATCTGAGTACGTCCGTTTTCATGTTCGCCGGGCTCAACTTTAATCATTTCGTAGGTATTATTGGCTGTAGCCAGAAAAACAAAAACACTGCCCTCATGTCTGACAAGTGCTTCGTCGGGTACAGTCCATCCCTTATGTGCAGAGGCTTCCACCTGGGCTACATAATAAGTACCTGGTATCTGTTCACGGGTAGGTATATCGAGGGTGCAAATGATCCTGGCACGACCTTCGGCATCGATATCACCTATGACCTGCTCTACTTTGCCGATACGGTCAGCCGAGCCCCCTGACATGGGTCGGGCGATTATTTTCTGGCCTTTGGCGAGATAAGGCAAGTCTTTTTCGAAAGCCATAAGAACAAGCCTGGAACCTTTGTTGGCTATGATTCGGACCAGTTCGTCACCTGGCTGCACATATTTACCGGTATTGGTATACACCATGGTGATGGTACCGCTTTCAGGGGCTTTTACGGATACGGAAGAAACGATCCTGTCAGGTGTGACGGTGGAGGGCTCTATATGAAGCAATCTGAGTTTTTCGGCCAGTGACCTGGAAGCGATGAGATGGGCATTCATGGACTCCTCTGCCTGAAGGAAAGCCTTTTCGCTGCCTGCCCCTGACTCCAGTAACTCCTTTTGCCTGATGTGTTCCTTGCGTGCATAATTCAATGCCGAAGATGTGGACAGATAGTCCTGCTGCAATTGGATAAGACCTGTGTCTTCGAGCCTCATCAGTTCTTCTCCTTTGGCTACAGTCGTACCTGATGATCGGCGTATGCCCCTGACAAATCCTGCCATTGGCGTACTTACAGAGATGATGTTTTCCGGCATTACTTCCAGTTTTCCATGGATGGTAAGCGTGTTGCTCAGCGATGACATCTCGGCTGTGACCAGCTGTACACTGGCATTGGAGGCCTGAGAATCGGTCAAAGTCACCTTGTTTTCCGGCTCGGTATCCTGTGTGGCCGGTTCTGCTGATTTATCGGTTTTACATGCAGACAATGAAGCTATGCCGAGCCATAATGCCACCCACAGCCACAAACTATATTTTGACTTCATAAGATTTAAAAATTGAATTGATTGGTTAAATAATGCAGTCTGATAGCGTAGGAATTTGTTGCCCTGAGGAGGTCCAGATACTGGCTTTTTATGGATGTGGCCATACTAGTCAGTTGCACAAATTCCAGATAATTTATCTGACCCGATGACAATTTCTGTCTGCTGACGGTAAGCATGGTGGCCGCATCAGGCAAAGCTCCGGCTTCATACTCACGTAGCATGCGGGCAGACTCACGGTACCTGGTGAGATAACTAGCATACTCACCGGCATGTGCGGCCCGTGTTTGTTCCAGATGGTTGAGTCTGATCTCTTCCATGGCCTTTGAAGCTTCCACTCCGGCACGTATGCCCTTGCGGAAAACCGGTATGGTTACTCCAAGCTGCACATTGCTAAATCTGTCAGCGGCAGTGTAAACCTCGTTGTCGGCCCCTGTGCCGCGGATGCTCAGATTTTGATAACCGGCCGACAGACCCGGCCATGCTGCAGTTTTTTCTACTGCGGTTTGCACTATGGAAGTTTTCCATTCCTGCTCAGCTGCGGCTACAGCAGGGTGATTACTAATGGGTGCATCCGACAGTTCATTCACCGAAAGGTGGCTATACTTTTCAGCTAAAGGTTTGTATACAGTCGACGGGACGTTTAAAAGCAGATTGAGAGCTATAACCGTCCATTCCATTTCATTGGCCAGGAGGTGCAGTTGTCGCTGAGCTTCGTCCCTTTGCCTGTCTGCTGTCAGACTTTCGAGGATATCAGATTCGCCTTTTTGGTACCTGATTCGTGATTTTTCGGCCATTTCTGAGTACATGGTATCTACCTGGCGAGCTAATGACAGTTTGGCTTCAAGCCAATGGTAACGATCGAAAACATCTTCAAGCTCCTCCCTGATTTCTGCTTCTGTAAGCTGTGTGTAATATTCTGCTGTCCTGACCTCGGCTTGTTGTGCTTCCTTTTTTTTACGGTACACCCCGGGCAACTTAAAAGACTGGCTTAGGCCAATACCTGTGTCAAAATATGTACTGTTAAACTGCCCGAGAACGGTATTGACAGAAAGTGGATCGATGGCCAATGATGTATTTACCTTTGCCCGGCTGTATTTTTCCAGCAGCGATGATGACCGCACTTTGAGATTGTTTTTCAAGGCTATACCCAATGCTTCGCCCAGGGTCACCTGCTCTTGTGCAAATGCTGCATTATTGATAAATATACCTGTCATAAACGCCAAAAGCAGGCATTTTATTAATTGTATTTTGTCCATATAAATCTTGTTTTCAATGTTTTGAATGATAATCCAACTCGGTGAGGTCTTCTTTTTCGGCTGACCTTCTTTCAAAAAGAATATACAGGACCGGCAGCACCACCAGGGTAAGGAAGGTAGCCACGATGAGACCTCCGATAACCACAGTGGCCAGAGGACGTTGCACCTCGGCGCCTGCTCCATTGCTGATGGCCATGGGTAAAAATCCAAATGAAGCCACAAATGCGGTCATGAGTACGGGCCTGAGCCTTATTTTAGTACCCATAAGAACGATTTTCCTAAGGTCCTTCCATCCTTCTGCTTTGAGTCTGTTGAACTCTGCAATCAACACTATGCCGTTAAGTACTGCTACACCAAACAAGGCAATAAATCCCACTCCTGCACTGATGCTGAATGGCAGATCTCTCAAAGCTAAAAACAGGATACCTCCCACTGCGGAGAGTGGAATGGCACTGTATATCAACAAGCCATGTCTGATGGAATTGAAGGCAAAAAACAAAAGCAGAAAGATCATCACCAGCGACACAGGCACTGCAATCATCAGCCTTGCCTTGGCTTTGTTTAAATTTTCGAATGCACCGCCATAGGTAATATAATAGGCTGGTGGCAGCTTAATGTCTTTTGCTACTCTGGATTCCAATTCACCGACGACGCTTTGTACATCTCTGCCCCTGACATTAAAACCGACTACAATCCGCCTTTTGGCGTCTTCACGCTGTACCTGATTGGGTCCATCTTTGATGCTGACGTCGGCGAGTTTCGAAAGCGGTAGCTGGACTCCTCCCTTTACGGGAATGAGCAGATTGCCGGCGTCATCGAGGCTGGTCCTGAGATCTGGGCTGAGCCTTACGACGAGGTCAAACCTGCGTTCGCCCTCAAAAACAAGGCCTGCACTCTGGCCCGCAAAGGCAGTATTGACTACTTTATTGACGTCAGCCACTGAGACGTTGTATCTTGCCAGGGCCTGCCTGTCATATTTGATAATGACCTGAGGCACACCGGTAACCGCTTCGACATACAGGTCCTCAGCTCCTTCGACAGACTTTACGAGCGAACCGAGTCTGGAAGCATAATGAGCGAGAGTATCAAGGTCTTCGCCAAAGATTTTGCACACTACATCCTGCCTGCCGCCTGTCATCAGCTCATTAAACCTCATTTGCACGGGATACTGAAAACCGGCGGTAATGCCGGGCACATCCTGCAGCTCATGGCCCATTTTTTGGGCAAGTTCGTCAAAGGTTTTTGCCGATGTCCATTGTTTTTTATCCTTGAGGATGATCATCATGTCGCTGGCTTCCATGGGCATGGGATCTGTGGGCACTTCGCCGCTGCCTATTTTAGTTACCACCTTTTCTACCTCCGGAAACCTATCCAGTAAAATGCCGGCAGCCTTTTGAGTAAATTCGACAGTAGTATTTAGGTTACTGCCGGTCAATACTCTGGTATCAACGGCAAAATCCCCTTCTTCGAGTGCGGGGATAAATTCGCCGCCAAGGCGGGAAAGAACAAAAATAGATGCTATAAAAAGCAGGACTGATGCAGCCACTGTGATTTTTGGTATTTTAAGGAACATCTCCAGATTCCACTGAAAAAAACGTTCTACCCTAGCCATGAGCCTGTCAGACAGATTGGGTGTATGGTTGACTTTGCGGCTGAGCACGAGGGTTGCCATCATGGGTATGTATGTCAGTGAGAGGATAAAAGCTCCTAGTAAGGCGAATGCCACGGTCTGAGCCATAGGCTTAAACATCTTGCCTTCTATGCCTTCGAGCGTCAGGATGGGGAGGTAGACCATGAGGATGATTACCTGGCCAAAAACGGCACTGTTCATCATCTTACCCGCCGACAGTTTTACCTCGGTATCCATCTGGTGGCGGGTCAACTGAGTAACCCCCTGATAATGTTTGCTGTGGCCAAACTGATGCATGACCGCCT
>JAKQGD010000566.1 GCA_029573365.1 Bacteroidota bacterium
ACGCCGTCATGCGGGCCAGCGGACTCCATAAGTCACATACCCTCTACCAACCCCACCTCCCACCGGATGGAGGGTGACTATTTTATTGCACTGAAATTTCTAAAATACTCCATGCCGAAATACATGATTCAGGTAACAAACACCCCTCCCCAAACTCCCTATCCACAAGCAATCGTGGTCAACTTACTAACCACCTAAATACCCAATATGCTAACCCACCATCAGATAATTAGATAATCGATTTGTCAATTTGTTAAATTTGTCACCCGCCTAACCACCCAATCCCGATAGCTAACGGGACCAACAACCAAATCACCCAGCCAATGGCCAGAAGCCAATAGCATCCAAAAGACCAAAGACTAAAGACTAAAGACTAAAGACTAAAGACCAAAGACCAAAGACCAAAGACCAAAGACTAAAGACTATTAACTACCTTTGCAGCAAAATACCTGACTGATGATGCCAACAGCTTTAGCTTACAGAAAAAGCAGAAAACTCAGCTCCATCTCCTATGCCATCAGGGGGCCTATTTTAGACAAAGCCCTGGAGCTCGAAAAACAGGGACACAAAATCATAAGCCTCAATATAGGCAACCCGGCCCCTTTTGGGTTTGACGCACCTGACAGTATGGTTCATGATATGACCCAAAATCTCAGAAATGCCCAGGGATACTCACACCATCAGGGCATCCTCCCTGCCAGGAATGCAGTCATGCAATATACCCGCCAGCTGGGTGTCAATGGTGTCACCATGGACGACATCTATATAGGCAACGGCGTCAGCGAACTCATACTCATGACCATGCAGGCTATACTCGACGAAGGAGATGAAGTACTCGTCCCGTCGCCCGACTATCCGCTTTGGACGGCTGCAGTAAAGCTCGCCGGAGGAAAACCGGTGCATTATTTATGTGACGAAGGCTCCGACTGGAACCCGGATACCCGTAATATACGAATGAAAATAACCCCAAAAACCAAGGGCATCGTTATTATCAACCCCAACAATCCTACCGGAGCGGTATATGACCGATGCATCCTTCAACAGATCAGCGACCTGGCAGCAGATAAGGGCCTGATGATCTTTTCTGACGAGATATATGACAAAATCCTGTACGACGACAACAAGCATTGTTCCATAGCTTCGCTGTCTGACGATGTTTTGGTCTTTACCTATGGCGGGCTGTCCAAAAATTACAGGGCTGCAGGTTTCCGTGGAGGCTGGATGTTTTTAAGTGGTCCCACAGAAGCTGCAGAATCCATCCACGAAGGACTAAACCTGCTGGCGAGCCTCCGGTTATGTGCCAACGTACCGGCTCAGTATGCCATCCAGTCAGCCCTCAGTGGGCAACAGGACATTGTCGGTATGGTGGGCACCGATGGGAGACTCTGCAAACAAAGAGACCTTATATACCAAATGATGACTGACATTCCGGGTATCACATGTGTTAAGCCTAAAGGAGCTTTGTATTTGTTTCCAAAATTTGACATTCAAAAGTTCAGGTGGGCACATGACGACGAATTTGCCTTCAGTTTGCTTGAAAACAAACATATACTCGTAGTGCCCGGTTCTGGATTCAACTACCCCGACAAGTCCCATTTCAGGATTGTTTTTCTTCCTCAGGAAGAACTGCTCAGAGAAGCAGCCCATAGAATGGAAGGCTTTTTTGCCGACAATATCCAGTCAAATTAACTCTACCAGCTTTTGTTACCTCCTGTCAACCTGTGGCCAAGCCACCCCATTGGCAAATATGCAAGTCCGAGATCGGCTACATTAAACCACATAGGCGAAGAAGGCAGCATATACACCATCGAAATTCCTCCCAGCAGGAAAAATGCAGCGACGACCATGGCAGGTCTCATCTTGTTGCCCACAGCAAGGTAGGCGGCCAGGGCGGCCCCTACTAGCGTGCCTAAAGCATGACCCAGGAAAGGCATCAGAAAATGTTTGGGTTGCATAAGATGTATGGTGGACTTCAGTCCTTCCATAGATGTGATATCGGCTCCCTCAGGTGGGGGAATCAACTGCGGACCAAGATTAACCAGTGCCATATTTACTAACAACCCGACTATCAGTCCGGCCACCAATGCTAGAATGTTTCTTAATATTGGATGCATAACTATTTTGTTTTGATTTACCGAGATAATTGAATATTTAAACTTGTATTATTAAAGATACAAAGCTAAAAAATACTTTATAACATATTGGTAAAATTTATCACTACTCCAGCCATCAGGACCAAAACTTTGTCCCGAGGCCTTTAGGACCAAAGACTAAAAGCTAACCACCTAACACACCAAAGACTAATAAACAAATAGCCAATGGCCAGTAGCCAGCAAACAATCAGATAATTAGATAATCAGATAATTAGATTATTAGATAATCAGCTCATTACCTAATCCCCGATTTCCTTTAAAATTTGCTCCAGCTCGCTGATCATCATTGCAGTGGCCCCCCATAGTTTTTGTCCGTATACATCGTAATACGGAGTATTTGGCAAGACGATGTTTCTTACAGGCATGTCTGCTCTTCCTTTGTTTTTGGACCTGGTAAAGTGCTGTACAGGCACCTCTATGATGCTTTTGACCTCAGACTCCTGCCTGTAAAAACGTGGATATTCTGTGGTAAAACCCACAAACGGGTGCACCAAAAAATTACTTACATACACAAAAAGAGGTGTGAGTCCTCCCAGTATTCCTACATTGTCGGGTGGCACTCCTATTTCCTCATATGTTTCCCTTAGAGCACAGTCTTCATAGGAGTAATCATTGGGGTCTAGTTTGCCCCCGGGAAATCCTATCTGACCACTGTGTTTATCATCTTCATGCCGGTCCGTCCTTTCTATGAGTGACAGATACCATTCATTTTCTTTGGGAAAAAGCAGTGCCAGTACACAGGCTATTTTGTGGTCAGGGGTGACAATGCGGTACTTTTCGCTTCCTTCAGGGGCCATGAGGTTTTGGTATTCCTCGCCCGGCAAATCCTGATAAAGCCTTTTTTCCAGGTCTTGTATGAATTTTACATCCATCCTGCCCGGTTATTGATTTTTAACAGTGGTGCTTACCCTTTGACTATCTGGGTCCATTTGCCTTGACAATGTAATTTTCAAGGGCCTTTGTCATCGAGGGAGCCTCCGGTGTCGGGGCTTTGATATTGACAAACAAACCCCTGTCTTCAGCAGCCTTGCAGGTAGTGTTGCCAAAAACTGCTATGCGTGTATTGTTTTGTTTGAAGTCCGGAAAGTTTTCATACAGTGATTCTATGCCTTGCGGCGAAAAGAAAACCAGAACATCATAAAACACATCGCTCAAATCAGAAAGGTCGGCAGATACAGTATTGTATATGATGACTTCGGTGTGATTTACACCTACCTTTTCCAAATAGCTGACTATCTCAGTAGAACCCAGATTGCTGCAAGGAAGTAAAAAACGCTCGTTTTTATATTTGTTGAAGTAGTGTGCCAGGTCTTCAGCCACTCTTTTTCCTACAAAAACCTTTCTCTTCCTGTACAGGATAAATTTCTGTAGATAATTGGCAATCGTTTCTGTCAGGCAAAAATACCGTGTATCTTGCGAAATACGGGCACGGGTCTCCTCGGCAAGCCTGAAAAAGTTGTCCACAGCTCCCTTGCTGGCAAAGATAACACATGGAAAATCGCCCAGATTGATCCTGTTCTTGCGAAACTCCTTTTCTGTCACAGGAGCAACCTGGATAAATGGCCTCCAGTCAATCTTCAGCTTCCATTTGAGCTCAAGTTCGTAATAAGGGGATTTGTCTTCTGGTTTTGGTTGGGAAATTAAAAGTGATTTCACAGGATTGTACTTCTCTTCTACTTGTGTACTTGCCTGCAATGCGGTGCTTTTACTTGCCATTTACTCCTTTAAAGTTTACAACATTTTCTATTTCAATGCTCCCAGATTCATCACCGTCTTTATCAATATCAATACCGGTGCTATTTCGAAGGCACAAAGGTACACAAAAATTTGAAACATCCTATCTGTCAGGTATTCCGATACAATAATTATTCCTCGAAGGGTCCTGATAAGCACGAGAACTCCCAGTATTATAAAGCACGTCCATATGATCGCTCCCCTGTAGTCTGCCGGCCCAAAGGCAAGCAGAAAATTGGCCGGTATGAGGATGACTCCCGCAAAATGATTGAAAAGCATAAGAGTAAAGCTGTACAGTGAAGTTTGCTTTTCGATATCGAATATTCTG
>JAKQGD010000569.1 GCA_029573365.1 Bacteroidota bacterium
TCTGATATGAGATCTTTTGATTTTATCTGAGCAAATCTGATATCCAATGAGTCCTTTATGACATTGCAGTTATCCTGTCAAGAGAAAAATGCCGATTTTCTCTGATTTGTTCGATTATTATCCGTTGCCACTGAGTTTATCCGTTGCCACTGAGTTTGGCAAAACGTGCCACGAATTTGGCAAAAACACTTTTACACCTCGATATCGCCCTCTTCAAATTGCCAAATCTTTGGCAAAAAAACAGAAATTGCCAAATACTTGGCAATTTCCTGTGACAAATACTTGGCAATCTCACATAAAAAATGTCATATAAATGGCAAAGCTACGATCCACCAGGAGGGTCAGGTATGCCGGTGTCGGATGCCCGTTGCATTGTATAAGTGGTTTGGCTTTCAAACTCAATGATGCAAGCATCGTAGTAATACTTCCGGTTTCTATGATACGGCCTCACTGATGTGATTATAACATCCACGTACGGATAGTAATACATAGTATCAGGAATAGAGCCATTGCCATAAAACCACAACCTCACAACGCGTCCCTTTAGCGCCTTAATGGCAGTATATGTCGAAACAGATATCCCATAATAATCAATAGATCCCTTAAAAAACTCACCACGCTCTATGATATGCGCTGTCTGGTCAATTACTGACCGCACCAGGTCAAAGTCTGGCTCATCGATCTGATAGTCTGGAATGGCATTCGTAAGCGTGTATGAAGTGCCGTCGTAGCGCAACACCGGGTCTTTGATAGTAGGCACTAATATCATCGTATATACTCATAGGTCATTAGCTGTGCCGCCAGATCCAGCTCCGTGTTGACTGTCTTCATATACAGCCCCGGAATTATGATCTGAAAGCGCCAGCGTTCGTTATAGTCTGCCCACCATAGCTGCCTTTTAATGGCCAGCATATGGTATTCGTATAGCTCTTCATAGGCATCATATATGTAAGTGATGTCGCTCTGATACCCATTTGTCCCGTTGATGCTGATACGGTAAAGCCTGAAAAAGTTGGGAAACACGGTTGTGAGCGGCTTTATGAGCGGAACATCATCATCGATTTTGGTATGCTCCCGGGCCGCCAGCTCCCGGTCTGCATCCTGGACACCATATGTATAAGGCACAAACAATCCCAGCCCGTCGTAGCTGCCAAAAACAACGTCGTAATCAGTCCCCTGGGGCTCAAGAGTCTTGCCTGAGACGGAGAACTCACGGTATTTTTCGATAAATACGTCTTCCCGGTTCAGAGTGTCAGCATCAGAAGGAAGCGTACTCATTTCCAGAGGCAGGATATTGTAATCAGCCCGGAATATATCGATAGTCAGCCCTGTAGCAGAGCACAAATAGCGCAAAAGCTCCAAACAGTTAGGCAGCCGGCTCATTACATTGATATCAGTAGAGCCAAACTCCAGGTGGCTCTGAGTCCCCATTCGCCATATCGATGGCGTAGATACGCCCAGCTCGCTATTCTTGAGCGTCACCGTGATCCATGTCTCCAAGACGGGATCATGGTATTTATAGTAGTAAATACTGTCCTTATCACC
>JAKQGD010000645.1 GCA_029573365.1 Bacteroidota bacterium
GAGAGGCAGGGTTGTAAAATCCGCTGATAGGACTGCCCAGTCTCCAGACTTGTCCTGTCACTCCAGTGTTAAGTTCTATGATGTCCTCATACTGACCATTGGTAGCAGTGGTGGCATTGTTGAGACAATAACACTGCTGGATAATGGTGGGCGACTGACCCTGAGCAACATTCATAGCGATCATCCATAGCATGATACATGCGGCAGACAATCTCAATACCCGGTGCATGACCAGGTCAAGAAAATGTGTAAGTAATGGGTTCTTCATCGATTGATGGATTTTGTAAAATTCGTAATTGCATTAAATTCTCTATAAACCCCGCCCCTGCTCTTGTACACGGACAGAATTTTGTGCATTTCTGGTTATCGCAATCGTCCCAAATTCCATCACGTCAAATACATGACCGATAAAATTTCTCCGATTACCGAATTACAAATCCAAATTTCAGACCAAACTCAAAGTGGTATTAAAACCTAATTTAATATGAAAAGACATTAGATTTTACAGTAATATTTAAGTCGTTTTATTTCAATTTTTAACATGAATACCGAACCATGATTTTTTTTTCAGGATATTTTAAAATTTCTCCCTCCCTTCACCGAAAGGTGTATCATCCACGGCTTTAGAGCTTGCCTGGACTGCCTTAAAAAAGGCTTGCAGACCTGGGTGTCTGATTATCTGATGAGAATAAACCTGAGAGTCTGGGTAGACCCGCTTGTGGTCAAATCCAGAAGGTATAGACCGGGCCTGAGATGACCCGGCAGCTCTATGGCAAACTCACTTAAAGTAGCCTCGGCCATCGTGCCCGACGCCACAGATCGTCCTTCGGTGGTGTATATTCTGTAATCAAGGGCAGCTTGTCCACTGTACACATCCGACCTGATATGCAGGCTGCCCTGCACAGGGTTATGAAGAAGTGAAAATGCTACCTGTGTTTGTTTTGGCAGCAGTATTATTTTTCTAGACTTGCCATCAACATAGACTTCTGATGTGCCCACCCCAGCCAACAATGGCCATATATGTGGATTCTGATCGGTCAGAAGACTAAAGACTTTCTGGCCGGCTTTAAGGCTGCGGGGTTCAGGGCTGTACATGACTACAGATACTTTGTCACGATTTATATACTCGTCTGTTATAAACTCGACATCGGAAACAAATTCTGCATCTGTCGGGGTACTGCCGGGGGTATCCAGAAAAACCTGAAGGGCATCCATGTCTATATCTTCCTCAAAGGTAAAATCCAGATACACACGTCCGGATTCTTCTCTCCGGATTACATACATGATGACACGGTCAGCGGCCCGGCTTCCGGCGTCCGGCTGATTAATATTGACAGCAGAAAGATTTACATCTCCCAGCTTTACGGCTATAAAGTCGGCATCGCTGATATCTGTCTCCAGCGATAATGCTTCATACTCATCAGCATACTGGAATGGAATCGCAGGATCGGGTATTCCTCCATGCTTGCGGACAAAGACCCACGGCGGCAAGCTTTTAGGAAACTTATCCGTGATTCCGAGGATTAGTTTTCTGAGCTCCACCAGATCCGACGCTGTCACTGATGACGAACCATTGACATCGGCAGCAATATATTTATACGGTGAGTCAAAGGTCTCCAGACCCAGGATGTGCCTCTGTATTTTTACCAGGTCCAGGGTCGATACACCCATCAACGGGTCTCCTCCCAGAGATGGCTTCACAACATAATCCCTGCCCTGATCCAGAGGCGGCACCGCATAAGAGCCTGTAACATTGTTTATGGATACATTGCCATTGGTCTCGGGGCCTGAATACTGTACCGCTACATCCCTGGCGACTTTGTCGTTTTCGGTTAGAATCCTTCCGGATATGGTGGCTGAGGTGATGACATCAGGACACACACCGGCATTGTCCTGGATAATGAGCTCCACCATACAGAAATCTGTATTTCCATTGTGGTCGGTCACCATCATCTCCAGACTTTTGACAGCCTCCTTTCCATTGGGTATGTCATCACAGTCTACCCGTAGCCCAGATGAGTTTGAAGCCGGTATCCATTTCTGGGCCAAACCTGCCTCAAATTTTTCCAATGTGCTCAGTTGTCCCTGTCCTTCAAAATAATGTTCTATACCTTTTAGAGTCTCCACCGGATGGCTGTTTCCAAAGGTAAACTCGAGGTCCGACACAGCTGTACAGTTGTCCGAGCTTCCAAGGTCAAAATCCCTTGCCCATACTGTATTTGCAGCCAAAGCCTGCATAAGTGTCACCGTCACCGATGACCTGCAGTAAGGGGTAGGTTTTTTACAGTCTCTGACCGTCACATTTTGTTTGCACGATACTGTATTGCCACACTGGTCCGAAACAGTCCAGGTAATCGTATGGCTCCCTAGCGGCAGATCTCCTGCAAAAGTACTGTTCTGACCGGTGGTATCAGGCGAACCGTCAGCATCTACGTCTACGCTAAATGCCCATATCAGGTCTGCAGTTTCCGTGCAGTCATCTGTCGCAGCCATAGATAAAACCACTTCTCCTGTGGCACAGCCGGAATCATAAGAACATACCACAGTATCCCTGCAGGGCGTAGTAAACTGAGGCTTTACAATATTGTGCAGCTTGATGATCTGGATATAGGGGCCAAACCTGCCAGGACTACCTGTACCGGCAAACTGGCACCAGTCTACTACGGTCCAGGTCCTGATGATCTTGAGGCAAGCACCATCGGCAATAAAAAAAGGCTGGTCCTCATAACTGGCAGCTATGGTACCACAGACGGCATTGGTAAAAACAGGTTTTCCCGTCACATCGGGCTGAGTCTGACTGCTTTTGCAGCCATTGGCTTCATAATTTAACGGCCAGGTGATGTCCCCGGCATCAAAGGGATCAGGATTGAGTATGGTAATGGTCTGTGTGCAGCTGTCCTTGCGGCCTGCAGCATCTGTCGCTACAAAAGTCCTGTATATATATCCCTTGTAGCAGGTAATATCCGTTGTGTATGACGATGTCACAGTAACAGAACAGTTGTCAGAAGCCAGCCCATCCTTGCCTACCAGACCGTTGTGGTAATAATTATTTAGATAAATGTTTTTTATATCGGCAGGCTTGGTCACAACCTTGCCGTAGACACCCAGATTGTTGAGGTCATAAGCATCACTGCACTCGAGGGTGAGGTTTGGCGGGCAGGTCAGCGTAGGAGGTATCTTGTCCTCTACCCTCACCTCCACCATACAAGTATTACTGTTGCCGTGGATGTCCGTCACCTCC
>JAKQGD010000599.1 GCA_029573365.1 Bacteroidota bacterium
TAATCGATTTGTCGATTTGTTAAATTTGTCAACTGCCTAACCAACCAATCCCGATAGCTATCGAGACCAACAACCAAATAACCCAGCCAGAAGCCAGAAGCCAGAAGCCAGCAGAAGACAATCAGATAATTAGATAATCAGAACATCCCCCTTGCTTTTACCTCCAGGTATTTGTTGATGGTATCGATGGTCAGGTTTTCAGGCTTGGTGAGGATGCTCTGGATGCCGTATTTTTTAAGCTCGCTGACAATCAGTTTTTTCTCATAGATAAATTTTTCTGCCACTATTTTGTCATAGACTTCCCTGACATTATTGGCCGGATATTGTGTTATATGTTCTAGTTCTGTATTCTGGAAAAAGATGACAATGAGCAGGTGGCTGCGTGATATAGCCTTGAGATAGGGAAGCTGCCGGTTAAGGCCGTCCATGGTTTCAAAATTGGTAAAAAGCAGAAGTAGGCTTCTCTGTGGTATATTCTGACTTATGTCGGCATAGAGCCTTCCGTAGTGGGACTCAAAAAAATCGGTTTTTACGTTGTAAAGGGCTTCGATAATTTTGGTCATTTGCAGTCCGCGGCGGTCGGCTTTTACACGGTTTTCGACTTTGCGTGAAAACGAAAACATACCTGCATAATCTTGTTTACGCAGTACCAAATCGCAGATGACAAGGCTGGCATTGATGGCGTAATCGAGTAGACTGAGGCCATTAAAAGGTAGCTTCATCATCCTGCCGCGGTCTATGATGCAGTACACAGGTTGTGATTTTTCGTCCTGGTACTGGTTGACCATGAGTTTGCCTGCCTTGGCTGTAGCTTTCCAGTTAACTGTCCTGAAGTCATCGCCCGGTATGTAATCCTTGATTTTTTCAAACTCCATGGTATGGCCTATCTTTCTGATCTTTTTGATGCCGTACCTATGCAGTTTTTGCGAAAAAGACAACAATTCATATTTTTTGAGCTGGATAAAGGAAGGGTAGACTGCTGCCTCCTGGTTTTGGTTGAATTTATAATTCCTGATGACCAGGCCCACAGGTGTAGAGGTTTTGACATAGAGGGAGCCCCACTGGATTTCACCCCTAAAAACAGGCCTTAAGTGATATATGATCGTCTCAGTGTGACCGGATTTAAGCAGCCTTTTAACTTCAAAATCACGTATCTGAAATTCTTGTGGCAATTCGTCGATCACCGAGGCCCGGACGTCGTAGCCATAATGGTTTTGTATGGTAATTTTGATGTCGTTTTCGTCTCCGTTGGACAGTTTTTCGGGTACCTCCCTGACAGCGGTCATGCCCTGCATGTTACGATAAAGGATGAGGGCGTCAAAGAGAGTAAAAATAATAAGTGCCACCAGCATAAGTTGTGCCAGGCTAAACAAGACCGGCACGAAAAAAGAGGCTGCAAATACAAAAACAACCGCCAGTCCGCTATAGTAAAACCGCGAAGATAAGTAGACTGATGATATAATGGTTTTGAATGATGACATGTTATCGGGGGACTTCTACCGACTCGACGATTTGTTTTATAATCAGGTGGGTGGTGATGCCTTCCATCTCTTTTTCGGGCGAGACGACTACGCGGTGTCCGAGTACGGGATACGCTACTTCCTTGATGTCCTCAGGTGTGACGAAGTCCCTTCCCCTGAGAGCTGCCAGTGCCTTGGAAGTATTGAGCAGAGCTATGGATGCCCTGGGCGATGCTCCCAGGTAGAGAAGGTTGTTTTCGCGGGTATTGACCACAATCTTGGCTATGTACTGGATGATGCCCGGCTCGACTCTGATCTGCCTGACCAGTGCCTGGAAGCGAAGGATTTCCTCAGTGGTCACCAGAGTGTGGATGTCTGCAAGCTTGTCGGATTTGACCATGTTGTTTTCGCGGTTGATGATTTCGATTTCATCCTGGAGCTCAGGATAATCAATTTCGATCTTCATCAAAAACCTGTCCAACTGGGCCTCTGGTAGACGGTAGGTGCCTTCCTGCTCTATGGGGTTTTGTGTGGCGAGTACCAGAAACGGCACAGACATAGGGTAGGTTTGTCCATCCATGGTGATCTGTCTTTCCTCCATTACTTCAAAAAGTGCCGCCTGCGTCTTGGCGGGGGCTCTGTTTACTTCGTCTATGAGGATAATATTGGAGTATACAGGTCCCTTTTTGTAATCAAAGGTTGATTTTTTAGGGTCGAAAACCATCGTACCGAGGATATCTGACGGCATTAGGTCGGGGGTAAACTGTATGCGTGAAAAACCGGCATCCAGGGTCCTGGCCAGGAGCTTGGCGGTAATGGTTTTAGCAACGCCGGGCACACCTTCGAGGAGCACGTGTCCATTGGCCAGCAAGGCCACAAGCATGCGGTCTACCATTTTTTGCTGACCTACGATAACCTTTCCTATTTCTTTCCTTACCTGAGAAAGTTTTTTGTGCAGGGGCTCCATGTCCAGCCTGCTGTCAAATCTTATGTCTTCGTTTTGATTTAATTCTTCCATGATTGGAATTTAAAATTTAAATATAAAAATTTTCAATGGCTTCGTTGATCCGCACCAGGTCTGCTTCCGTGCACGTATAGTCAAACTGCTGGTGTTTATTGATCAGAAATACTATTTGCCTTATTACTTTTTCGTTCTTTCCGCTCCTGGTAATCAATTGGTGCACGAAGGTATCGTCAAGATTTTCTGTGCCTGTATGATAGTCTGATCGTACCTTTTCAAGGAAAAATTTGATTTTATTGTCTATGACCTTTCGGGTGTCGCCTTCCAGATGATACAGGTTACCTATGGTGCGTACAAATTCTACTGAAGAGTTTGATGGCTGCACGATGGTTTTGATGATACGCTGACTCCTTCTGGCATTGACCACCATAAAGAGGAAGGTGCCTGCCAGCAGGATATACCATGCCCATTTGAGACCACGCTGCGACAGTATAAATCTCAGCGGCGAAGCCGAGGCCTCCCGTGCCGACTGTCCGTTTAGCAACCAGACCACACCGTCAGTGTTATCGAGATATGAAAGAGTGCTTTGGGCATAGAGATAGTCATTGTCTTTGAGCAGCCCGTAATTTGTAAATGCCATGGGTTCCAGATGAAGGTAAAGTTTTCCTTTTCCCATTGTAATGGAAATAAAATTGGGGTGTCTTTCACTACTGGAAGTTGTATGGCCCAGGACTATTGCATTCATAGCGGGTATTGAATCAAAATATTGTCCCGAATACCAGTTCGATGATGTTTTAACCTTGCTTAGAGATGTGTCTGCAAGAGAGAGACTGACGGACTGTCCCTGTATTCCAAAAAAGTAACGGGTGTTAAAGTATCCTGTACTGACACCGGTAGATGTTTTGAGGACGTCTGGCAGTTGTGCCGTGCTAATCAGTGCTTCATTGCCGGCCTTGATGTATTCAGTCAGGTTTTCGATCTCTGTATGTTGCCATTTCAGGTCATTGTTGATATACAGCAACGAACCATAGCCCTCATATGACTCATCGCCGTCCAGGTTTTCCATCCATTTGTCAAAGGGGTCTTTAAATTTTTCCAGACTGTTGTCGTACAGACTTCCTAATTCGCGGTCGAGCACAAACAAGCCAAAAGGTATTTTTTCACGGGTATTAAAGGAGTGTCTCCAGTCTGTAGGCTCAGGGACAAGCCATGCGACAGCTATGAACAGGGCAATGAAAATGCCACCAAGTAAGGCCAGCGAAACTATGGTTTTTTTATCCATGGCCGGCCATTTTTAAAGTGTCACGAAATGCATTTTCGGCTCTTTTGTATTCTTCATCCCTGACTTCAAATTCGCCGTACCAGGCGTGATCATATATATAGGATACATACTCAAATGACCTGGCCAAAGGCTTTTCTCTTATTTCATAGATATAATCTGCATTTGTTTTATCAGTGTGGTATTCTATCTTGCCCTTGTCATGGAGTTTATGTAGCAGGTTTAGATAATGGTATCTTATGGCACTGCGGTAATCACCTTCATGTAGGGCTTTTTTAATAAGGGACGAATAATCGGATACCTCAATGGCTTCATTTTCATTGCCAAATCTAATCAGTGGATCGGTTTTTTTTGTGAACAGCCAATTGCCCTTTTTGCCCATCAGAAGAGTCACCAGGATGTAGATAAGCCATATGCCCAGAGCCAGCAGCAACAGTTTAATCAGTGGGACGAGTATTTTTCCCAAAAAATTTAAAAAACCAGGGTCGAGGTTCGAAGGTTTGGGTTGCTTTTTGGCTTCATATTTCAGGTCTTGGTATTTATTTTTAAAGCCGGGTGCAAACTGTCTTTTGGCCCCAGGTGGATAAACACTGAGATTTTTTGAGGAGTCAGATACTATGACGGTTTCTGCCACTTTTTGATAAACCAATGACTCATCCGTATCTTCAACATTTTCCTGCATAACCAGCGAATCGACTTCCTGTGCGGCCATTATTGTAGAGAGCAAACACAGCAAGAACATCACCCACACCATCTTCAGCCTACTCATGTGGTTCTACTTGTGTAAATGGGTAAACAAGATAATACCACGCTATAATGCCAAGGGTGACCAGGATAATAAGTACACTTACTGCTGTGGGCATGACATTGGAAAACCGGGTGACAAAGCCCTCCAGAAATCCTGCCGCTATGGTAAATGGCATGGTGCTGAGCCATATCTTAAGCCCTGTCTTCATGCCGTTGCGAAAAGACTCCATGCGGCTATAAGTGCCCGGAAAAAGGATGCCCGCACCCAGGATAAGGCCACACATGGCTTCTATCACGATGGCAAAAATTTCCATGGAGCCATGGATCCAGATACCCCTTACGCTTTCCCAGAATACGCCCTGCTGGGCAAAAAAAGTCTGGAAGGAGCCCAGCATGATACAGTTGTGAAGCAGCACATATACCGTGCCTATGCCTGCAGTGATGCCGTAGACAAAACACCTGAGACCCACGTACAGATTATTCATGGTGATGCCGATAAATGAGCCCCAGTTGCTGCCTGACTTATACACAGCTACCGGGTCTCCCTTGGAAATATTATCGAGGGTCATATCCACGTACTCATCGCCGAGGATGAGCCTTACAAATGTATCATCATACAAGGCTGAAAGCACACCTAGACTCACGAATGCAAAAAACAATACAAATGCCAGGACAAGGTATTTTTTATTATCTCTGACCAGCCCTGGAACTTCGTACTTAAAAAAAGAAATCAGCTGGTTTTTATCTGACTTTTTAGTCTTGTAAATCTGCTGAAACGCCGTGGCAGCCAGGTGATTGAGATAGACGACGGTCTTGCTTTTAGGGTAATAGGTCTGGGCAAAAGATAAGTCATTGACAAGCTGGATGTACAAACTTGCCAGATCATCGGGATTTTTTTTAATTTTACCCGAAATGGCCTGCTCGAAGGCAAGCCACTTATCTTTATTTCGTTTTATAAACGCAACCTCCCTCATGGGGTAAAAATAATTATTATGCCAGAAATTAGCATCACTACGACACAAAATGTAAATATTAATTTTAATGTGGCCAATCTCGGTGTCAGAATTTTAGCCAATATCGTGGATGGTGGCATCAAGTTGGCGTACATTATTTTTATGCAGAATACCATCATTGACGCTTTGGGTCTAAACGCTGGTGTTTTTGACGACTGGTCGGTGACAGCAATCTATATCGTTTTTATGTCGCCTGTTATTTTTTACAGTCTGGCTTTTGAAACCTTCATGGAAGGACAATCGCCCGGCAAGAAGCTCCTAAAAATAAAAGTGGCCAAAATCGATGGTTACCAGGCCTCCTTTATGGACTACCTGACTCGGTGGGTGCTCAGGATTGTAGATGGCAGTGCTACCATGTATCTGGCAGGTCTTATAAGCATGTCTGTTTCTAAGTTCCACCAGAGGTTGGGTGACATGGCTGCCGGTACTGCAGTCATCTCCCTCAAGAACGACATCAACATCGGGCATACCATCCTGACCGAATTGGCGGGTGACTATCAGCCTGTCTACCCCCAGGTGGTGAAATTTTCTGACAATGATATGCGTATCATCAAGGAAACTTATATTTCTGCCCGCGACAGTGCCGACTCTGCTGTCATGGCTAAATTGGTCAGGAAAATAGAAGAGGTCGGCGGCATCAAATGCCAGACCTCACCCAGCCAGTTTGTAGGTACCATCATCCGTGACTACAACTATTACACAGGGCAATAAGGAAAAGGGAAATATGATTTTAGACGAGTAGATTGAACTTTTTGCCGACTTAAATGTTTAGTCAAAAAAATTTATATTAGTCGATACATGTCAGTCATCGAAAACATCAAGCCGGTCATAGAGCGATACAGTTTTGGAGTCTGCAGCTACCTGGCAGAAAAATGGGGACTCAACGAAACGAGGGTCAGGATGTACTTTGTTTACAGCAGTTTTGTTGCTTTTGGCTCACCTGTCATCTTTTACCTTGTAGTGGCCTTCTGGCTCAATATTAAAAAATACCTTCGCAAAGGACGACTCATCTGATTCGCTGTCTTCTACCAGCCTACCGCTATCCGTTTTTCAGTCTTCTGTAATCCGCTTTTGGCTTAACCATCAGATAATCAGATAATTAATTTGTCGATTTGTTGAATTGTTGAATTGTTGAATTGTTTTATTTGTCGATTTGCCAACCCCCCAACTCGCTAACTTGCCAACCACCCAACTCGCTAACACGCCAACCACCCAACTCGCTAACTTGCCAACCACCCAATATGCCAACTCGCTAACCTGCCAACCACCCAACTCGCTAACTTGCCAACCACCCAATATGCC
>JAKQGD010000008.1 GCA_029573365.1 Bacteroidota bacterium
ATCTCATCATCTCTGCGAGTTTAAGCACTATGGCAGGTGCCAGGTCCGACTTTTTAAGTGTAAGAGCGTACAAACTGTTGAGCGTATTAAACAGGAAATGTGGGTTTATCTGAGACTTCAGAAATTTAAGTTCGGATTGCAGAGTCTGGCTTTGAAGTTCTTTTTTATCCTTTTGCTGCACCATCCATTCATTCATAATGCGGAAAATGGTAGCCGCCGTACCTACAAACAAGGTGGATATAAAGATGAAAGCCTGGTTGTTAAGATAATAATTCTGGAGCTCGGCATTACCACCTGAAAACTGATAAAGAAAAAATGTTTTAATAGGCGTCATCAGCAAGGACGCTGTAATGAGGAATACAAAATGCAAAAACAGGTTTTTGTCCTTTAAGTAGCGGGGCAGCAGGAAAAAGTAATTGAAATAAGCAATCAATGCAAAAAAACCCACATTGATAACATCGGTCACAAAAGCTGTAAAAAAGCCCATCCGTGGCACGCTGGTCACGAGCATCACCAGAAACAGCAAAGCCCAGAACAACACATGGTAAAATGTGTCATTTGCGGACCAGCTGCGTAATCTGGACACCAGACTGTTTTCTTTGAGAAGCATGTATGTGAATATAAATCGCTTACAAAGTTACACAAATATAGCCACCTCGACTTGCATTATTTAGACCAATGGCGTGTCAGTCCAGACAAACCGACAGCCTGATGATGTGTACAGGGCAGTTAGGCTATTAATACGTATATTTGCGGTATGAAAACAGGTAGAGGCAAACTTTCCGGATTGAAGGTGATTTTTGAAGACAACCACCTTATAGCTGTCAATAAGCCGGCAGGAGCCCTTGTACATGGTGACGAGACGGGCGACAGATCATTGTCTGATGATGTAAAACATTATATCAAGGTCAGATATGACAAACCCGGCGATGTGTTTTTGGGTGTAATACACAGGCTCGACAGGCCGGTCAGTGGTGTTGTGGTTTTTGCCCGCACTTCCAAGGCTCTGGCAAGAATGAATAAGTTGCTGCATGACAGACTGATACAAAAGACATACCTGGCTATATGTACCCACAGACCCGAACCACTTGCAGGGCACCTGGTCCATTATCTGTCAAAGGACGAAATAAAAAATACCGTTAAAGCGTATGCCAGCCCTAAATCAGGCACCAAACAGGCAGAGCTGGATTACGAACTCAGGGGAGAGGCTGATGGCAAGGCTTTGTTGCTGGTACACCCTATTACAGGCAGGCCACATCAGATCAGGGCTCAGCTCAGCAAAATAGGATGTCCCATAGTCGGCGATCTCAAGTACGGTGCCCCGTATCCGCTGCAGGATCAGTCGATAGCACTTCATTGCCTTAGCATGTCTTTTGAACATCCCGTAAAAGGAGAAAAAGTGGAGATTGTCGCGGATGTTCCGGAAAAGCTTCCCTGGAAAACATTCAGCATAGAATGATCTCTTTGTAATGAAACTTAGCCCCTTTGTTGTCAAGGTTATCAGTCGCCCGGGGCTTTTACTTGCCTTCATGACCTGGCTTTTACATCAGTTTGCATCTCGCAATGGTTCGTCGTTTTACCATTTTTATGGAGGAGCTGTTTTTCCCTGGATCCGAATGGCATATGATAATACTCTTGGAAGGTTGCCATTTCCTGTCATTTATCTTGTAGTCACAGTATTGCTTTTAGCCCTGGTGTTAATCGCCAGGAAAGCTTTTAAGACTTCACAGACAGACGGAAGGCGAGTGGCTTTGTGCGGGATGGGGCTCCGCCTTACCGAAACTGCAGGCTGGATTTATTTTCTTTTTTATTTTCTCTGGGGATTTAATTACTATGGTCCCAGTGTCAGTAACAGGCTTGGATTGCCGGAAGTCAAACCTGACTCTACAGAACTGATAAGCGAGCTGGAACAGGTAACCCACATTGTCAATAAACTCAGGAACGGTATATCAACAGACAGTGCAGCAATCACTATGTGCCTGGAATGGAGTCAACTAGAAAATGACATCAGACTAAGGGAGACAGAATTGCTGGAGGCTTGGGGCGAAAGCCATGCCGGCCGCGTAAGGGTCAGAGCTCTGCACCCTCAGGGCCTTCTGCTGAGGATTGCCACAGCCGGTGTTTATATACCATTTGCATGTGAAGGCCATGTAGATCCCGGCTTACACTGCCTGCAATGGCCTTATACCATAGCACACGAGATGGCCCATGGATACGGCTTTACGGATGAGGGTGACTGTAATTTTATAGGTTTGCTGGTCTGCGACAAAGCTTCCGATCCTTTTGTCAGATATTCTGGCTGGCTGACATACTGGAAATATCTATATTTTGATGTCGGCAGAATCAACGCCTCTTCTGCCAGTAATAGTTATCGGGAACTGACTAAAGGTGTAAAATCAGACATTAAAGCCATCAGGCAGGCATCTGACAAATATCCCGACATCATGCCCAGGCTGCGTGATGCCATTTATGACAACTACCTCAAAAGCCATGGTGTCAGCAGCGGACTTGCCAGTTACAATGAGATTGTGGTGTTGATGCACCGATATAAAAAATCAGGGAAAAATCCTTTTTTGCTGGGTGCACAGGATTGATTAGTATGGTATGGGTCAGGCTCCGTCCCTCAGTTTTTCTACAAATCGGATAAGGTATTCATTGAGGTTTTGAATGGCCAGGGGTATGTTCCATTTATCACGATTGCGTGCTTCTATGTAGTTGGAAATAGATCTGATCTGGATACAGGGTACACCTGTTTTTGCGGAAGCATAAAAACAGGCGGCTCCTTCCATACTTTCTGTATCAGGCTTATATCTGGCCTGCAGGGCATCTTTGGTTTTGTTGCTGCCGGTGACCATGTTGACAGTCAGACCTTTAACTGTTTTTAGTCCGGTTTTTATTTCGATGGGTTTTAATGGCAGAAGCCACCCACCAGAAAAAATGTCTGAATCAGGTTTTTCCAGCCCCATTTCAAAAATGTCAGAAAACGATTCGTCGGCATTTTCTGTGCCCAGGTCTGCTATCCTCTCCATGGAGACCTCCAGTACCTCACCATATTGGATATCCCTGTTAAAAGATCCGGCGATTCCGGCCTGGACCATGAGGCTATAATGTTGATTTTGCAGTTTGCTACCCAGAGCATAAGCAGCTGCAAGCATTCCTACTCCGGTGACCAGAATTTCCAGCTCCAGGCCACGATTTTTAAAGGAGTTAGATGCTGTGACAGTAAATTGTTCTTTGAGAAAGTCGACTAATGGACTTATCTCAGTCGCTGTTGCGGATACAATCAGAACATGCATAAAGTCAAGGGATTTATGATAGCAGACAAGGAGTTGTCTGTTAAATCAGGTACAAATTACCACCCCAGTTCTCCGTCGTCTTTTTCTTTCTTTTCCTGTGAAGCTTCCCATTCTGCCTGCCTTTTTTCACTAAGGTCATAATCAAAATCGGGCATCAGGTCATTTTTTACATGGTTTATGGTGTCCTGCAATTGTGCCAAAAACCTGTTAAAGTCCTCCTTGTACAGGAAAATCTTGTGTCTTTCGTAGCCGTCAGAATTAAACTTCTTGGTACTCTCTGTCAGTACTACGTAGTAGTCCTCACCTTTGGTCTTTCGTACATCAAAGAAGTAGGTTCTTCGTTTGCCGGCTTTCAACTTGGCAGTATAGACACTGTCAAATTTTCCCTTGTCATCGTATTCCACTGTAAATCAAATTTTGCAATAATAGGACAAATATAGAAAAAGTTTTGAAACAGCAAAATTTATTATAATAAAAATTAATCCTGGTGATTCATCTGGTGCAGATACACGTTTTGGTAAAACCCATCTGTGGCAATGAGTTGTTCGTGGGTTCCCTGCTGTATGATCCTGCCATTTTCCAATACGATTATGTGGTCGTAGTCGAGTAGGTTGTTTGCCCTGTGCGATATGACGATTGTGGTTTTGTCTCCCAGCCCTTCCTGCAGATAGGACATGATTTTTTGTTCGGTTGTGGTATCTACAGCTGAGATGGCATCATCCAGGATGACAATGCTGGGATCCTTGATAAGTGCCCTGGCGATGGATATTCTTTGCTTCTGGCCACCGGAGAGGGTGACTCCTCTTTCGCCTACCATGGTATCGAAACCGTGAGGCAGCCTGATGATGTCCTCATAAACAGAAGCGTAATCGGCGTACTTTTCTATTTCCTCTTTTGTCGCATCAGCCTTGCCAAAGGCAATATTGGCAGATACGGTGTCAGAAAAAAGAAAAACGTCCTGTGGCACATAGGCTATGTTATCACGTAAGAGCTTGATGTTGTGCTGCCTGATGTCATGTCCGTCCAGCAAAATGCTACCTTCTGTGACGTCATACATTCTAGTGAGCAGATCTGCAATGGTCGTCTTGCCTGACCCTGTTTTGCCCATAACGGCCAGTTTCTGACCTTTCTTTAATCTAAAACTCACATTGCTAAGAGCCCTGATGCCTGTATTAGGGTAGGTAAAAGACACATTTCTAAATTCTATTTCTCCTTCCACCACATAGGACTGATTGTTTTCTGATTGGATGGAAGGTCGTCTGTCCAGCAATTCGTTGATTCTTGCCTGCGAAGCCTCTGCCTCCTGCACTACGGAGGCTATCCAGCCTATAGAGGTCACAGGCCATGTGAGCATATTGACATAAAGGATAAACTCGGCTATGTTTCCGGCAGTCAGCTTTCCTGCATACACCTGAAATCCGCCCACAATCACTACGAGGATGGTCGACAGGGCTATGAGCAGCATCATGAGTGGCTGGAAGTAAGCCTCCACCTTTGCCAGACTCAGCGACCTTTTTTTAAACTCTTCGCTTTGTTCCATAAAAACGGTAGAGAAACTGTCTTCCTTGACGTATGATTTGATGACTCTGATACCTGAATATGTTTCTTGCGTTATACTGGTCAGTGTGGACAACTGCTGCTGAATAAATGTGCTCTTTTCGTTGATAATCTTGCTGACAAAGTAAATGGAGATGGAAAGGAAAGGCAGTGGCAGCAAGGCAAAAAATGAGAGGGTAGCATCGACCCTCAGCATCGCTATGATGGTAAAAATAAAGAGGGTCACCAGATTTATGGCATATAGTATGCCCGGCCCCAGGTAATTTCTCACTTTTGAAACATCTTCAGAGATTCTGGCCATAGTGTCGCCTGTTAATGTTTGCCGGTAAAATTTTTGGTCCAGATTCTGGAGATGGGCATAAATTTCCTTCCGCATGTCATATTCTATCAGACGTGACATGACGATAATGGTCTGCCTCATAAAAAACATAAGCAGTCCTTTTAAAGTGACAAAGCCTGTGATGACCAGGCCAAAGTACATCAGTGTCCGGTTGAGTTCGTCGTATTTAAGCTGAGGATCGCCGGCGGAAGACTGTTTAAACAGGCTGATTTCATTATTGACTAGGTCCAGAGCTTCCCTGATCTTCTGAGGTATAAGGATGCCAAAATAATTTGAACCCGCCACAAACAGAATGCCGAGGATAAAATGCCATTTGTATTTGACGAAATACCTGTTTAAAGTAAAAAGGTGCTTCACGCAATGAAATTATCTAAGGCCGTCAGAAGGTACAGCCTCATTCTTAAACTATCAAAAATGTGAAAGGTTGTGCAAACTTCACCGGGAACCCTAAAACCCGGCTGCAAGGTTACTTTATTGCCGACTGTTCCCTTCTTTTCTTTTGTTTGGGTTGAAGAGCAAGTCTTTGGTCTACAGAAAGTACGTTTGCCACACGGGCATCAAATTCATTTTCTACCCTGGTCATCTCCCTGGATACTTCCGACTTTTCTGTATATCGAGCAAGCACCATCTCTACTCTTTGAAACTTATCCTCAAAGATTTGGTGAAGATCTGCTATCTGAGAGTTGTTCAGCTTCAGATGGGCTCCGCTTTTTTGAAGATTATTCTGAAGGTCCTGGGTCTGTAAGTTGATATAATCGATGTTTTTTTGTCCATACGAACAGAAACTGAAAATGGCCAGGAATAAAAGAACGATTGCGTACTTCATCTTGCTGTTGTGTTATTTTTTGATGGCTATATTAAAAACTAAAAATCAAAGTTACAGATTTTTAAAACAATTGTATGTTATTGGTATCCAAAATTTTTGATCAGGAGCCATTCTGGCCTTTCCCCTTTTTCTTAAATGGGTTAAAATCCTTGAGTTTGTCTTTGATTTTTTCTACCTCTTCACCGGTTTTTTTGTTGAGTACCTCCTCGGCTTTTTTACGCAAAGAATCAGGAATTACACCCTTGGTCAGGGAGTCCACTTTGGTTATAACTTCGTCTTTTGCTTTTTGCTTTAGGGAGTCTATGGCTTTGGTGGCCATGTCTTCTGCCTTTGTTTTTACTTTTTGAACTTCTTCATTTACCCTCTTGGTGATGGTATCCCTGAGCTCAGCCTCTTTTTTCTTTACTTCTTTGGTGATGGTATCCTTAACCGTAGCCACAACGTCCCTGACAGCCTCACCGGCGGCTTGTTCCAATGTACCCCCTTTGCCTGACAATGGAGTTATCTTAACATTTGGTGAAGCCAGGCTGCCTGTCAGTTTTACGTTAAGATAGATATTGGGTCCCTGCTCGATGTTTATTCCTAGTTTCCCTGCTTCTTTCTCCAGCATGGAAAGGCCGGATTCGCCGACAGCGGTGACCTTATTTTTTTTGAGCAATTCGCGGGGTACTACCATGTCTATGTTATAATCCATATCCTTGCCAAAGCCATGTCTGCCATACATCGACAAATCTATGCCCTTGATTGTTTTCTTGAATGCTTTAAGTTCTACAAATCCGTTGATGATCTCAAACCAGTTTTTTGTATTGTCCAGTTTGACTTCTGAGAGTTCGTTGAGACCAAGTTTTTCTGATATTACTTTGAGCGGTTTGAATCCTTTTACAGAGCCGCTGAGAGTTTCAAACAGGCCCGATGCATCCAGCGATTGCAGGTCAGGACTCATGTCGCCCCCCAGATGGCCCTTCATGACAAGCGATGTGTTAAAAAAACCATTTATGTATTCTGCCACAGGAGCTGCTTTTTTGAGCATATCAATTTTTTTAATTGCTTCCGCAAATTTGATCTCTGACAGATCCAGTTTGATGGCAAAATCGGGTTTAGATATGTCTCTCGTGCTGTACAGCCCCTGCATAGCTATGGTGCCTCCGAGTGTGGAAGTCTTCATATCACGAATGGCAGCTTCCCTGTTATTGACCTCAATGACGCCAGTAAAGTCACGCAGATTGAGATTGGTGTAGGTCAGGTCTTTGATGTTTGTCTCTATGGCTACTCTTACTCTTTCCGGGACAGGCAGCACTCCATCCACGGTATCCCGGGCTGTGGAACTTCCGGCTAAAAACTGATTGGCATCAAAACGGTTGGATACAAAAGAGAGATTTCCGTCGAGGACGCCATTGTTAAAAAGATAGTCGTATACGTTGAGCAAGGCTCCTGATAGTTTGAGGTCACTGTTTTTGATGGTAGCAGACATGTTTTCGAGCTTCATGGCGTTTGCTGCTATGTTACCGTGTATGGCCACATTGTTGAGCTCGTGTTTATCGTAAAGGACTTTTCCGGCCTTTAGATCCAGATGCAGGGATGAATTTTTAAGCATCTCCTCATTGGGTCCTGCCGCAACGCCTGCAGTGGCATTTGTTGTTGTAGTTGTGGACTTTGCCATCCATTCGTTGAGATCAAGGAGGTCAGAGGTAAGTTTTATATCCGACCTAACAGATTTTTCACTGGAAAATGCAGCCAGAGGATTGCTTATAAGGGCATTTAACTTCATGTCGCTTTTTCCCATGGTAATATTGTCCGAATGGGCTGTCACCTGAGATGGGGAGGCTGTAAGATGTGCTGACCCTACCTGGATAGCGGGCATGTCTTTTGACCTGTACCGGACAGACGTGGCATCAGCTGTACCTTTAAACTGGATGGCTTTGTAATTTTCAGTCTGGACGTCACTCATTTTAGCCTTGAATTCAAGGTCGGCATTAATAACTCCCGATAAATCCTCCATGCCTTCAATAGGGTAGGCTTGTCTTAAGGTGTTAAGGTCCACTCTTCCTTTGAGGTGTCCGTCCATGTCCTGGTTTCCTGTAAGATTGTTTACCAGCAGGTGACCGGAGACAGGGTCATTTCCTATCTTGAGTCTGAAAGTAGGTATGTTGATATTCATATCCTTATAATCAGACCTTGCTGCTTTTATCCGCATGTCTGCGAAAACATCCTTGATTTCCTGAGTCATTCCGGGATATTTGACATAGCCGTTGTCTACTTTGATTTTAATGTCAAAGGCAGGGTATTTGCCCAAAGATCCATTGTAGGCCCCCTTGACATATCCGTCAAAACTGGCCTTGCCGGAAGACTTGACAGAGGCAAAATCCTTAGTATAGGCTGAAGGCAATAACGACAGTAGACTTTTAAAACTTTCTGAGGCGGTTTTAAATGTAACATCAGTGAGGATGTCTTCTTTCTTAAACTGGAAAAAACCGTCAGCAGTAAAATCGAGGTCATTGAGTTTGGCCATGACGCCATTGAATGAATATTTGTCCTGTGGCAGGTCTATGTGTACGACGGCTTTGGCCTGTGCAGTTGCTTTGGTTAGGTATTTTGTTCCTTCATACTTTACATGCATCTCACTTATCTTAGTCTCTGTGGTAAGGTCGAAGACGTCTTGTGTAAAGTCTCCTGAACCGCTATGATCCACTCCTAAAGCCCTGAACATAAGATTGCCGGGCACGTCGTGGTAAGTCAGGGTTCCGTTGTTGATTCTGTAGTCCTCGAGTTCAATCTTAAAAGCTGCCGAATCCTTGTCATTCCCTCCTTTCATGATGTTGTAATTGGCCAGGGTAGAGTCCATGGAAACGATGTTGATCTCAGGGTGGTCCAGAACCAGGCTGTTGATGTGCGGAATCTTGTTTTTGCCGATAAGTGAGGGCAGGCTCACATCGATGGTAGTGCGGTCAGCACTGTACAATGTGATGCCATAAAATGTATCAACCCCTGTCACAAGCAGGCTGTCAATGCCAAAACTCACATCTGGAAAAGATCTCAGAAAGGAAATATCCAGGTCCTTGAATGTCACATTGGCATTTACATGCTCGTTTACTTTTTTACCGAGGAATTCTACAGCCTTGTCTTTGTATACGAAGGGAAGCATCAGTGCTGCTACGACCAAACCTAAAACGGCAAGGCCCAAATACACAAAAATTTTTCTTATAACTTTCACCTTTTCTTGATTTGCTTGATATAAAACGTGAATAACGTCCGTTACAGTTCTGCTTGTGGTTTTTTTATGAATGTTTTAATTTTTAAAAAGAACCCAATACTGCTACTGGCTTTCACTAGGTTGTAACTCCTATAGAAACAAAAAGGACAGGCTCCGGGTTTGTTATTTTATACAGCCAATAAATAAAAAATCACTTTAAGCCTCGTCTTTTCATTTCTTTTTCTATCAGCGAAAGTTCTCTGCTCATTTCCCCGGTCACGGAGGTGTTTTCTTCTGTTCGCCTGATCAGGTAAGGTATGACTTCTTTTATGGGACCGTAGACGACATATTTGGCAGCGTTAAAGCCTGCTTTGGCGAGGTTGTACGTGATATTGTCACTCATGCCCAGCAACTGGCTAAAAAAAATATGCGGGTGGTCGTGCCTTATACTTTTCCGGTGTACCAGTCTGGCCTGGTGCATGTTGCTATTGACATTGTGCGAGGCACAGCATGAAGCAATGGTATCGTGGTTTTCTATACAGTAACTCAAAGCATCATCGAAAGCCCGGTCTGTAGAATCCTTGTCCGGATGGATGGGAGATGGGTATCCCATTTCTGCTGCCCTAGCCCTTTCTTTGTCCATATAGGCTCCTCTGACCATCTTCGCTCCGAAGACCAGATTTTTATCGATGCATCTGCGGTGGTCCCTTTTTAAGTGATCGAGTTTGCTTACATTATACAGTTGATAAGTGTTGTAGACTGTGGCTTTTTCCTGATTGTACTTTTCCATCATCTGTAACACGAGCTCATCTATGGGGTCCTGGAGCCAGCTTTCCTCTGCATCCACGTATATGCTGATGCCAAGTTCGTGGGCTTTGCCACAAATCTCATCAAGCCTTTCGTATAGGTGTTGATAATTTCTTCTTTCGCCTTCGGTGAGTTCTACGCCAGCGTGCATTTTTTCGAGGATCTCATTGTCTACAAGCCCGGTTATTTTGGTACTTACCACAGGCACGGAGTTGTTGGATGCGGCCATCTCCAGAGCCCTGAGTATTTCTTGCATCACTGCGTCGAGGTCGTCCTCATCGCTTTTGCCTTCTGCACCATAATCCAGGACAGTTAATACATCGTATTCGTAAAGCCGGTCGATGGTTTTCTGGCTGTCAAGCAGGTTTTCGCCTCCGCAAAAATGGCTGAATATGGTATTTCTTACAAAAAATTCGGTAAACGGTATTCTAAGCCTGATGGCAAAAAGGCCCAGCCAAGAACCCGCCTTTACAAGCGAATTGTTGTTCATAAATCTGAAAAGCAGGGCTGTTTTTTTTAGTTCTTTGTCGGATTTATTGGAAAAAGCAATTTCAGTGTTCGAAAAGTCGAGAATGAAATTCGGGTCAGGGTCTGTCATTTGAAACTATTAAATTATCGGTTCGTTCCATATTTCCCATGCTTTTTCAGCCTGGTAAATCAGCATATCAAAGCCATTCTTTACTTTGGTGCCCCGGCGTAAACCTTCGGTCAAAAATAAAGTATTTTCAGGATTATATATCAGGTCGAAGAGAAAATAATTTTTGTCCAGTGTATCGTAGGGAATGTCAGGCTTCCTGCCTGTATCAGGAGCCATGCCCAGGGGAGTAGTATTGATGACCAGATTGTAATTTTGTATCAGTGTGGGTGTAAGCTCGCCATAAGTGATGCCCCGGGTTTTGTCCCGGCTTACTCGATCATATACAATCTTGAGTTTTTCAAGGGCGGCAGTTACAGCCATCGAAGACCCTCCGGTACCAAGGACCAGGGCTTTGGTTATGTTGGCTCCAGCCAGAAACTCAGTCAGCGATTTTTCAAACCCGAACACGTCCGTGTTATATCCGATCGATCTGTTGTTATTGAATTTTATAACATTGACAGCACCGGTTTCTAAGGCTGTTGGGTCCAGGTCGTCAAGCAGCGGAATTATTTTTTGCTTATATGGTATGGTGACATTAAGACCCGAAAATGACTTAGACCTGACTAAGTTGTCAAACTCCGAAATGTCCTGCAATGGATAAGCACTGTATTCGGCCTTTATGCCGGCTTTGGAAAATTTTTCATTGAAATATGCCGGCGAAAAGGAATGTGACAACGGATAACCTATGAGTCCAAAGTGTCTCATCATGCCAGAGATATTTTTACACCCATCATATTTTATCGGCTTATGTATTAAGTATACTAGCCATCTCCTCAAACTCCTCACGGGAAGGTCGAATCGTTTTCCATCTCAGGTTATTGCCATCGCCTGATGACCTGGGTATCAGGTGAAAATGAAGGTGCAATACTTCCTGCTGGGCTTCGCGTCCATTGTTGCTCAGAATCTGTTTGTGGCTTACTCCGAGCTTTTCTTTAAACCTCTTGGCTATTTCTCCAACCGCTGAGGCTACTTCTCTTAACTCATCATCGGGAATGTCAAAGATGTTGGCGTAGTGTTTTTTAGGGATGACCAGTGTATGATATCGGCTCACCGGATTTATGTCAAGAAAGGCAATGGTTTGTGATGTCTCCCACATTTTCCAGCAGCCTGATGTTCCGACTGCGATGCGACAAAAGATATAATCTTCCATGGCGGTTTTAACTGTTATTGTCCTGAATGTTGCACTTACAGAATGTTTGCACCTGTTCTATTAGATCGGGAAAAAACAAGTTAAAATGTTTGTCCAATGCTATCCTGTGGTCCAGCATATCGAGGTGGGCTCTCTCAAAATTATTGCTGAATGAAGCTTTGTTTTTGACCCGGGCAAAGGTCCACATAAGCCTGTCCACATTGCTGCAACTCATGAGAAAATCACCATCCACCATCCGTTTTATAACCGGCCTGAATCTGTCTGGCAGCAGGTCGCTGTGCTCTATAAGCATGGTGTAGACCTTTGTAGTAAACTGCTCTAGTGTTTCGTCGCTGTAGCGGGCCCAGTTGACGCTCAGGAAATAATCATAGAGGATATCAACTGCAACGGGTGAATATTTACCTTGAGTGGGCCTAAGCAAAGTTACAGATGCTTTTATACTTTGATGTCCGTCCGTAAAGGTGTCTATATATCGGTGCAGGACTGCTCCGGCCTGAATGTCGGCAGGAAGCCTGGCTATCTCAGCTTTGGTCATCATGTCTGTAACAAAATTACCCGTCAGTAGGTAGGGGTCATGGCATGACAAAAGTGAGTGGGCCAGGTAATT
>JAKQGD010000021.1 GCA_029573365.1 Bacteroidota bacterium
TTGAGCGTTAAAATAAAATTCATATTTTATGGCGGAAACATTCAACCGAGAAATGACCTGACAGTTACGGCATATTCTGCGGGGTTGTCTTTGAGGGCATTGAGATGCTTGCCTTTCATCAAAATAAAAGAAGCGGGAAGCCTGCAGCTTAGCATGAGTTTGCGACCCATCGTTTCCGTAGTGAGATCATCATCGGTATTGTAGATAAAGAGGACACGGCTAAGATTGCGGAGCTGCGAGACGGCACGGACATAATCATGGTTGCGGTTGGCCGCAGGAAAGAGCTTCATGAGCACACTGACGAGTAGGTGGAGTCTAATGTTCCGTTTTTTATAATACGAAAGGTTAGAGTCAAGGCAGTTTTCGATTATCAGAGCTTTAAACCTGTGGTCAGTATGGGTTGCGTATACTATAATCTGTGCTGCTCCAAAGGATACCCCGTGTCCGTAAATACCAAGCCCGGTAAAACGTCTGTGGGCATATTCAGCTACAGCTGAAAGATCGTTTTCGTAATTGAAATCAATAAACGGGCTTTCGCCAAAACCGTTGAAGTCAAATGTAACAACATGGAAACCTGCGTCATAATAAAGATCTGCATGGCCTCTTCCGATGAAAAAATTGCGGGCTTCAGCAAGGTAGGGATGGGCCAGAATCACAGTTCCCCTGGCCTGAGATACTGCTTCACGGACCAGTACACAAATACTTTTATTTCCTGTAGTTATGAATACTTTTTCGTACGCTGACTCGAGGGCCGGAACAGGCACAAATTTTCTGCCCCGGGGCAGCAGCACCCGGTGTACAAGCATTCTCAGCTTTTTGCGTATGAATGATGTCGGCATTTTAAAAAATGATTTCCTGACTTAACCCGATTCAGACGCCTAAAGTTGACCATGACAGGCATGGATCTTTGAAAATTTTAATATTTTTATTTTTTGTATATAAAAAAGGCAGTTATATAACCTTCAAATAATCAAATTGTATCATATTTTAAATTAAATATACTTAAGGATCAAAGCCTTATGTATGGTTAAAATAAAATATAGATGAAAAATTATATTCTTTTTCACATCAATATGTTATACCTTTACACTTCCAAACCGGAATGAAGATTGCCGGCTGGAGCGACCGATTTTAATTTATTCCCAAACCCGATTTTATGCAATCAAACCATTACACTCCTGTATCTATTTCACGCAAGGGATTTCACTTTGTGCATTTTATGAGTCATCATTTTGAACCTTTGCTGCTAAGTCTCGTCGTGCTCACCGGGATTATTGGCTCTGTTTATCTTTTTGGACAGAATATTTTCAATGAATCTACCGGTCCGACCGGCAATGGCAACCAACTCGGTTCTTCTCCGGTAATGGCGTTGTTTTCCGAATCTGATACCAGGGAGATTTCAGGCGATTTTAATGACTACGTCAAAATCGGAGATGACATCAGGGCAGGGGAGAGTTTCCAGTTTGATTTTCTGCAGGACCCCCGGGCATCAAGATATGTACTCGAAATGGGAGATGGAGTGAGGCTGATAGTCACACAGCGTAATCTTATGTACAACTACAGTGCTCCAGGCAAATATGTCATAGAGCTTAAAGAGATAAAGGGTGGCCTTCTCAATCTGATCGGCACTAAAAAGATCAAGGTTAAAAAGCCTTAAAATTCCCGAGGAGCGTCAGTCTCCAGCTTTCCAATTCCGTTTTTTAGACCCCTGATTACAAGGCCTGTATGATGTCGTATTGAGTCAGGACAATAAGGTCTCCTGACAGGTCACGGGCGATGACAGCTGGTGTGTTTTTGGAAATATACTTGTTCAGATCACGTACGGGCAGTTCTGGCCCTACAACGGGAAACGGTTGTGCCATGATTTCTGACACTTTCTTTTCGGAGTTTTGAAGCGGATTGTTCAGTATAAATTCCAGAATATTACTCTCTGTGACAGAGCCTGCAATATCATCACCGGCCATAACCGGCAGCTGTGAAATATCGAGCTCTTTCATCACATGCAGAACGTTTTTTACAGTATCGTTTGCCTCTACGGAGATAAACTTTTTATCCCGTTTGGCTTGGATCAAATCGCGGACCTTGAGTTCGTTTTCCAAAAAGCCCCTTTCACGCATCCAGTCATCGTTGTACAGCTTGCCTACATACCTGCTTCCATGATCGTGGAAGAGGATTACTACGACATCTTCGGGTTTAAGTTGGTTTTTCATCTGCAGCAATCCGGCCAGGGCCGATCCGGCACTGTATCCCAGTAAAAGGCCCTCTTCGCGTGCCAGTCTGCGGGCTGCCAGGGCAGCATCCTTGTCTGTTACTTTTTCGAAATGATCTATCAGGCTGAAGTCCACATTTTTAGGCAGGATATCTTCGCCTATGCCCTCAGTGATGTAGGGGTATATTTCCTTGCGGTCAAAGATACCTGTTTCATGATACTTCTTAAATACTGAGCCATAAGTATCTATGCCCCATACTTTTATGTCTGGATTTTGTTCTTTTAGATATTTGGCGACCCCTGACACCGTCCCTCCCGTACCTACCCCGACCACAAAGTGGGTAACCCTGCCATCGGTCTGCTTCCAGATTTCCGGCCCTGTGGACTCATAGTGTGCTTGCCTGTTGGACAGGTTGTCATATTGATTCATCCAGGCAGAATTTGGGATTTCCTTGCTCAGTTTTTCGGCCACCGAATAATAGGATCGCGGGTCATCGGGTTCTACATTGGTGGGACAAACGATTACCTCGGCACCTACCGCTTTTAGCATATCTATCTTTTCTTTGCTTTGTTTGTCAGAGGTGGTAAAGATACATTTGTAGCCCTTGACAGCTGCTGCCAGAGCTATGCCCATACCCGTATTGCCTGAAGTACACTCGATGATGGTGCCTCCGGGTTTTATTCTG
>JAKQGD010000646.1 GCA_029573365.1 Bacteroidota bacterium
CCGAGATATCATATCTCGAAACGGTCAAGGTGCAACAAATCACCAGTAAGGAATTGCTAAAAGCCGCCTGTTGCAGCCTGGCAGAAAGTTTTGACACCACGCCTGCCATCGATGCGAGCATGACTGATGCTGTGACCGGGACGCGTAAAATAGAAATGCTGGGCCTGGCCGGGCCCTATATCCAGCTAACCAGGGAAAATATCCCCGATGTCAGAGGGCTCGCGGCACTCAGAGGCCTTGGTTTTGTTCCCGGTCCGTGGATTGAAGGTATGCAGCTAAATATGGGTGCCGGATCAGTTGTCAATGGTTTCGAAAGTATCACAGGTCAGATAAATGTAGAATTGAAAAAGCCCAATAATAACACCCCTGCCCACTTCAATGCCTATGCCAGTCAGGCTCAGAGGTTTGAAGCAAATGCATTTCTGCCTCACACCATCAATGACCAGCTTTCAACAGCAACTCTGTTGCATTTATCAAGCATGAATTACAGAAGAGACCACAATCACGATGGTTTCCTCGATATGCCTCTGGGCAAACAGGTCAGCGTAGTCAACCGCTGGGACTGGACCAACAACAGCGGAAAGGAAGGACAGGCAGGCATCAAAGTGACCTTTATGGACAACATCAGCGGACAGAAGGATTTTGACCCGGGCACCTCCGTCAGGACAAATATCTGGGGAGCAGATATAGCAACCAACAGAGCTGAGTTTTGGGTAAAACGTGGAGTGGTCAATATAGATAAACCCTATAAAAGTCTTGGCATACAGCTTGCCGGTACTTATCATGATCAGAAATCCCAGTTTGGAGTCAGGAGATATGACGGCAATCAAAAGTCATTGTATTTTAACATGATTTACCAGACCATCATAGGCAATACAGACCATCAAATCAGGACTGGGTCAAGTTTTCAGTACGATGATTTTAACGAAACAGTAGCCAGTACAGAATATCTGAGAAACGAATGGGTGCCTGGAGTCTTTGGTGAATATACGTACAAGGGCTCTGAAAAGTTTTCTTTGCTTGCAGGCTTCAGAGCAGATTACCATAACAACTTTGGATTATTCTTTACGCCCAGGTTAAATCTCCGTTATGCTCCCAATGAATCCACGGTGATTCGTTTTGCCGGTGGGCGGGGGCAGAAAACAGCCAACATCTTTGCAGAAAATATTGGGTATTTTGCCAGCAACCGCGAAATCATCATCGAGGGGAACGACAAAACAAAGACGCCCTATGGTCTCAATGCTGAGGTGGCCTGGTCAGCCGGACTGAGCCTGACAAAAGAATTTCACATCAGCTCCAGGAACATCTTGTTTTCAGCAGATATCAATCGAATAGACTTCGAAAACCAGGTAGTTGTAAACCTCGACCGCACTGCCCGGTCGGTGATATTTTCAAACCTTAGCGGTAAATCTTATTCTAACAGTATCCAGACACAACTCGAGATAGAGGCTGCCAATTGGCTCGATATCAGGGTTGCCTACAGATACAACGATGTCAGGACCAGCTATGACGGCACACTGCTGCAAAAACCACTGGTTTCGCCACATAGGGCCTTCCTAAACCTAGCCATCAAGCCCGGAAGAGGATGGAACATCGACTACACCATCAACAGGCTAAGTTCCATGAGGTTGCCAAGTACGCGTGACAATGACGAACAGCATCGGTGGCCTGACCAAACCCCTGCTTATTTCCTGAGCAATGCACAGATAAGCAAGCTTTGGAAAAACAATTTTGAAGTGTATCTAGGCGGTGAGAATATTTTTAATTACCGCCTTAAACACCCTATCATCGGAGCCCATAGTCCTTTTGGACCATATTTTGACAGTTCGCTGGCCTGGGGACCCATTATGGGTGTAAACATTTATGCCGGCATACGCTACACGATGAAATAATATTTTTGGTGCCTCTGCTAGTATATAAAGAAAAAGTCCGGTCAGGATACACCTGCCGGACTTTTTGTATTGTAGTTAAAAACTTTGTTATCCGTTGAGAGCTGCAGCACCACCAACGATCTCTGAAAGTTCCTTGGTAATGGCTTCCTGCCTTGCTTTGTTGTAATTGATTTTGAGCTCCTTCATCAACTCCTCTGCATTTGTCGTTGCATTGTCCATCGCTGTCATCCTTGCACCATGTTCTGAAGCATGGTTGTCAAGGAGATATTTCTGGAATGTTGTGTGCAGAATACCCGGTATAAGCTCATTGAGCAAACTTTCTTTATCCGGCTCAAAGATGTAGTCAGCCTTGGACTTGACAGCAACCTGTGCTGTCTTACTGCTCTTCCTGACCCCCTCTACTGGCAGGTATTGTACTGCTTTGGGCTCCTGAACAGCGGCATTCTTAAACTGGCTGTAGCATACATCCACGTGGTCAAAATCCCCGCCTGCAAAACCATCCATAAGCATCTGAGATACCCTGGAGATGTTGTCATAGCTGAGATCCGAAAACAGGTCAACAAAGTCATTTGTAATCTTACAGTCGGGATATCTTTTCCTTAGTATGTCATAACCTTTTTTTCCAATAAAGATCAGGGAAAGATTGCCTTTTTCTCTCTGCCTGCCATATTCCCTCTCCACTTTATGAATTGCAGCCTTGATGATGTTGGTATTGAAAGCTCCACAAAGACCTTTGTTTGAAGTGATGACGACAACAGCCACTTTTTGTGGTTCTCTCACCTTGGCAAAAGGTGAGTTGATGTCACCCTCCAGGTTGGTAACCAGGTTTTGCAGCATCTTGTCCAATCTGTTGGCATATGGCCTCATCTCGGTGATAGATTGCTGTGCCCTTCTCAGCTTGGATGCCGAAACCATTTTCATGGCCTTCGTAATCTGCTGTGTAGACTGGACAGACTTGATTCGTTCCCTTACCTCTTTTAATTTACCGGACATGCCTGTTAAATTATGTTATTTTGGATTGGATATTCTAAGTTCCTCCTTATTTGTACTGATCGGCGACTTGTGCTCCTACTCTCTTTAATGTGGCCACCACTTCATCAGAAAGATTGCCCTTGCGGATGGTCTCCAGTGTTGCTTTCTCAGTCCTTTCGAGTGTGGTAAGGAAATTTTCTTCAAAATCCTTAACTTTGTTGACAGGTACATTTCTGAGCAGACCCTGGGTTCCAAGGTATATCATAGCTACCTGCTTTTCAACAGATACAGGTGAATACTGAGGCTGTTTGAGGACTTCCACATTTCTTTTTCCTTTTTCGAGGACAGAAAGGGTCGCTGCATCCAGGTCTGAACCAAACTTGGCAAAAGCTTCGAGTTCTCTGTATTGTGCCTGGTCAAGCTTAAGCGTTCCTGCTACCTTTTTCATGGACTTGATCTGAGCATTTCCACCCACCCTTGATACGGAAATACCTACGTTGATGGCTGGCCTGATACCTGCATTAAACAATCCTGACTCGAGGAAAATCTGTCCGTCAGTAATGGAGATAACGTTAGTAGGAATGTAGGCAGATACGTCACCGGCCTGAGTTTCTATGATAGGCAGGGCTGTCAGTGATCCTCCTCCCTTGACCAGTCCGGCCTTTTTTAGAGAGTCTGGAAGATCGTTCATGTTTCTGGCTATATCATTGTTGTTGATAATTTTGGCCGCTCTTTCCAGAAGTCTGGAGTGCAGGTAGAATACATCGCCCGGATACGCCTCCCTTCCCGGTGGCCTTCTGAGCAACAGTGATACCTCCCTGTAGGCTACCGCCTGCTTGGAGAGATCATCGTAAATAATCAAAGCAGGTCGTCCAGTATCCCTAAAAAACTCGCCTATGGCCGCACCTGCAAAAGGGGCATAAAACTGGATAGGGGCAGGGTCAGAAGCCGATGCCGCTACAATGGTGGTATAAGCCATGGCACCACCTTCTTCCAGAGACTTCATAACCTGGGCTACAGTAGATGCTTTTTGTCCGCAAGCAACATAGATACAATAAACAGGCTCACCCCTGTCATAAAACTCTTTCTGGTTTATTATAGTATCGATGGCAATCGCCGTCTTGCCGGTCTGCCTGTCACCGATGATAAGCTCTCTCTGGCCCCTGCCTATGGGAATCATAGAGTCGATGGCCTTGATACCTGTCTGAAGAGGCTCGTTTACAGGCTGTCTGAAAATAACACCCGGTGCTTTCCTCTCGAGTGGCATTTCGTATAGATCTCCCTTGATGGGTCCTTTACCGTCAATAGGCTGTCCAAGTGGATTGACTACCCTGCCAGAAAATCCTTCGCCAACTTTGATGGAGGCGATTCTGGAAGTACGTCTGACCGATGAGCCTTCCTTGATACCATCACCGGGACCAAGCAATACCACACCCACGTTGTCTTCTTCGAGGTTAAGTACTATGGCCTGCACCCCATTGTCAAATTCCACAAGTTCGCCGGCCTCAGCCTTGGACAAGCCATAAACCCTGGCGATACCGTCACCTACCTGGAGCACTGTACCTACTTCCTCGAGCTCTGCTTCTGTCTTAAATCCTGATAACTGCTGTTTAAGTATCGCAGAGATTTCATCTGGTTTTACATCAACCATATTATTGATATTTTATAATTTTAAAATGATTTTACATATTGGGAACCTGAAAATTCCTTTCTGAATTGTTCGAGTTTATGCGAAACACTGGCATCATACCTTTTGTCCCCCACTTCGATGATAAATCCACCGATAAGCGAAGGATCCACCTTTTGGATGATGTCAACCTTATCCATGGTGATTTGGCTTTTGAGCAACCTCTCCTTTATTTCTTCAAGGGCATTTTCCGACAAAGGTGCAGCAGTGATGATATGTACCGTAGATATCCTCATGTGTTGTTTGTACTGAGCCATGAAGTCCGCCGCTATTTCCGGCAGGTACATTTCCCTGCCTTTTCTGATGATGATGTCAAAAAATGCCATCGTCGTTTTACCGGCTTTCCCACCAAAAAGAGCGGTAAGTATGCTCATCTTTTTGTCTGGGTTTACAATAGGACTTTTAAGCAGGAGGTAGAGGTCCCTGTTTTTTGTGGCCTCCAGAAATCCCTGCATATCGTTGTGTACTGCTTCCAGTTCCTGCCTTTCCAATGCCAGGTCCATCAGCGATTTGGCGTACCTGGATGATATTCTGCTAACTGACATCTGCTATTATTTTTGGAAGTGAGCCTGATCAGTTGAGGTTAACGTCCTTCACTAGTGTGTTGACAAAACTCTCTTGTTCGGCATTTCCTTTTAATTCTTTTTTTATAACTTTTTCGGCAATACTCAGTGCTATGTTGCCCAGTTCATTTTTGACTTCTGCAATGGCTGCCTTTTTCTGGTTTTCTATGTCATTCATGGCGTTCGAAACTATCTTTGACGCCTCCTCCTTTGCCTTGTCTTTAGCTTCTCCGATCATCTGATTTTTGATGTCTTTGGCTTCCTGCAGAATTTTTGCCCTTTCCTCACGGGCCTGAGCCAGGAGTTTCTCATTTTCGGCTTTCATATTTGCCATTTCTTCTCTGGCTTTTTTTGCCTGGTCAATGGCATCCTGGATATCGTTCTCTCTTTTGACAAGTGCCTGGGCTATAGGCTTGAAGGCAAATTTAGCCATCAGGTACCAAAATAAAAGGAAGATAAGAAGTGACCATATCGCGAGTCCCGGTGTAGGCTGGAAGGGTGTAAAAGTTACAAGTGAGATCATGAATATGCTGATTTTTAGATTGTCAAAATTTTAAAAAGCAACCTAGCTCCGCCAACCGCATTGCAAGGTTGCTTTTGAGTTTTGCATAACAGTATTAGCCTGCCATGAAGATAGAAAGCAGGATAGCAATCAGGGCGGCACCTTCTACGAAGGCTGCCATAAGAATCATACCTGATCTGATATCACCGGATGCCTCAGGCTGCCTGGCGATAGCTTCCATTGCCTTACCACCTACCATGCCAATACCGATACCGGCTCCGATTACTGCCAGTCCTGCTCCTACAGCTGCTAATGTTCCAGTCATGATGATTAAGTGTTATTAAGGTTTAAAAAAAAATACTTGTCAAATGTTTTTAATGATGCGAGCCCTCAGCATGGTCTGCATGGTGGTGCTCCTCTATGGCAGCTCCTATATATGAGGCTGTCAGTATCGTAAATACAAAAGCTTGCACAAAAGCCACAATCAACTCTATGGCCATCATAAACAAGGTCAAAGGCACAGCCATGGCTGTACCTATTGCTCCACCTCCTATGCTGGCACCCGATTTGCCAAATATAAATATAAGGCCTATAAAACTCAGAATGGCTATGTGTCCTGCTGAGATATTGCCCGCAAGTCGCAGCATAAGGGTGAGAGGCTTGATAAACAAACTCATAATCTCTACCACTGCCAGCAACGGTTTTACAAAAACCGGTACATTGGGCATCCAGAATATATGTTGCCAATAATCCCTTTTTCCGTTAAAATTTACTACCAGGAAGACAATGACCGCCAGAATCATTGTAACGGTAAGATTGCCGGTGACATTGGTGCTACCCAGAAACGGTATCTGTCCAAACAGATTGAGCCCAAGAATAAAAAAGAATATGCTCATCAGCAGAGGTAAAAACTTCATGTATTTGTCCTTGCCGATAAACGGAATGGCTACTTCATCTCTTATAAACAGGAAAATGGGCTCAAGAACACCCTGAAGTCCCGTTGGTGCTTTGCCGGGTTGTGCCTCGTATGCCTTGGCTGCTTTCCTGAATGCCCACAACAAAAAGAGAGATACCAGAATCATGGACAATACGTTTTTCGTTACCGAAAAATCGTAAAAAGAGGTGATTCCGCCTCCCAGAATTCCTCCGTCCAGTGTTGACCTGGCATCTAACCTGTATTCTTTGCCCTGATAAGTCAGATACTTGACATCTGTTTTTTTGCCATTTACCTCTTCTGTCTTGAGGGTAAACGGATGTTCTCCCAGATTTACCTCACCCTGAGCAGGAAAAGACGGATCCAGGACTCTGTGCACGCTGCCGTGTTGCATTACATAACCGTTGTAGGCTGTATGTCCGTCTTCGTGGGCACCGATATGAAACTTTGAAGACATAAACATGTCGAGGCCTTTGTCTTTTGCATACAGAATCATAGGCAAGGGTATCCTGATCTTGTCCATGATGGAATATACATTGGCATCGCTGATGTGGTGAATGGCGGTAGACGCAGGATCAAATTTTTCGTACGTATCTCCATGATGTCCGGCTTCTGTATGCTGTGCATCGGTACCGTGATCATGGCCTTCGTGGCCTTGCATTGTTTCATGACTGTGCGATGCAACGGTGTCAGTTTTTGCATGATGCTCCTGCGAAAAAACACTTACCCTGATCAGCAAAAGGAAAGAAAATACGACAAATAATTTGTATTTCATTCGAATCGGTATTACCGGTTTTCAAAAATTTGCCGCAAAGGTAAGAAAACAAAATGTTATGTCATACCATTGAACCTCTATTATTTAGGAAGTTTTTAAGCATTTCGGAGATTTTTCCGGCTTAAATTAATTTGTCTGTTGGAACTTCAGATGCTAAATTTCTGAATTGGCATTTTTACCCGACATTTTAGCGTATGTCTGAAGATAAACGGGGTATATAATTTTGCAAAATGCAGTTTATTACTTATAGCAAAAACATTGGCGTAAAGCCTCAGAGTCAATACCTTATCTTTGATATCTCAGGGCACTCAATACCCCCGAAATATCTCATGACTGATACGCCGGCAAAGGTATATTGGTCCTTGGCTTTTCTGTCTCCCCGCTGCCTCCCTGCCTGCCCCAGGCCTTCCACGAGGGATCTGTCAGAAAGTGCCACTGCTACCTCACCGCGTGCAGACTGAAGAACCGATTTTTCGGGATATACTGTACTGACGTCATCAAGGTAATCGGTAAACAGAAAGCGGGTGCTGATCTCAATATTCAGGCTGATATGCCTATTAACGTCAATCTTTATACCTCCTCCCAGCAGCAGTCCCGCATTTATAAAACCGTACTCATTACCGGGTTGCTGCCCCTCTGTACCATAGTCCCTCAGGTGGTATTTCCGGCCATCAAGACTGGCAGTAGGATCAAAATAAAAAACATTAAACCCTCCGAAAAAATACGGCGTCTTGTTGAAGGTGGGGCTGCCGTGTTCGTATTTGAAAAAGTTAAATTCCACCACATTTGACAAGTCAAAAATGGAAGAACGGAAGCTTAGGTTTCTATTTCTTTCAAAATTGTTTTGGGAAGTTGCATCGTCGGCTCCTACATTACCATAACTCAGAGTAGACCTTGCAGAGACCCTGTTGTTAAAATTATACCTTGCTGTGAGCCCCAGAGCAATTCCGGGTTTTGTGATTCTGAGTGTGGTATTCAGGTCTCCAAAATAGAAACTTGTACCCAGCCAGCCCCCCAGTTCAGGTCCCTTTTGTGCCTTTGTTGCAAATGGCAAAACAATCGAACAACATACGAGAAAAAATAATATCAAAAATTGTCTCATGTGAATCAAACGAAATTCTATCAATTTTGGTGTAAAGGTACCTGCTTTTTATCAATAATCCATTTAGGTCCCCATTTAGTGGCCCTGCAATTCCAGACTATTAAAGGTTGTAGTGGCAGCTGTCACTGCCCATACGCCATCAGACATGGGGTCAAAGGCTACTTCCTTTTGGTTGATTTTAACAGTCACCGGGACAAAAGGCAGGCCATGGACCACTATGCGGTATGATTGGTAATCTGTCTCGTAGTGACCGCTGGCCTTAAGCGTAAGGCTAAATCTTCCTTCGGCAGACGTAGTGCGGAAAACTTTAAGGTTATAAATTCCTTTTTCGTAATCGTACCCGTCACCTGCGTCTTCGTAGAGCGTGCTGATTGTTTCTTCGCTACCCCAGTACACGTGCAGGATGAGTTGTTCCTGCGGTTTTTGACCTACGTATTGCACGGTTTCGGCCATAGGCAATACAGCTCCTTCCCTGATATATATCGGGATTTGTTCCAGTGGAGCCTCAGCAGTCAGCTCATTTCCTCCCTCCAGAATCTTGTCTGTCCAGTAATGGTACCATCTTCCTTCAGGCAGGTAAATGTATCTTGTTTTTACATTGGGCTCCAGCACGGGACACACCAGGATGTGGTCACCAAACATAAATTCATCAACTCTGTACAGTGTGTTCTGGTCATTTTGGTCATACAACGAAATAGGTCTCAGTATGGGGGTATATTCCTTTACATACTGATAAAAAGCGGTATAGACATATGGCAGCAGTTCGTACCTGAACCTGATGTATCTGGTTAAGATCTCCAGTGCCTGAGTACCAAACGACCAGGGTTCCTGGTCTCCGTGGTCACCGGAACTGTGTGTTCTGAAAAATGGATGAAACACTGCCAGTTGCATCCACCGGATATAAAGTTCCGGAGTAGGGTGATCTATAAAACCTCCTATGTCAGAGCCCACAAAAGAGAATCCTGATATACTGAGTCTCTGGCATTGCATATTGGCGATCCATAGGTGCTCCCATGTGGCTATGTTGTCGCCTGTCCATGAAGATGCATACCTTTGTGTGCCGGCATATGCAGATCTCGATATGACCAGTGGCCTCAGCCCATTGAGGTGTTTTTTTACACCTTTGTACGTTGCTCTGGCCATTTGCATACCATAGATATTGTGTGCCTTTCGGTGGCTGCAGGGGTTGCCATCATAGTCGTGTCTGACATCGGCAGGAAAAGTTTTACCTTCTGTTTCGAGAAGAGCAGGTTCGTTCATGTCGTTCCACACGCCACGGACTCCTTGTTTTTCTATAAGTTCCTGAAAAAGTCCTGACCACCATTTTCGTGTTTTTGGGTTGGTAAAATCCGGAAAACAGCA
>JAKQGD010000033.1 GCA_029573365.1 Bacteroidota bacterium
CAGGTACGGTAATAAAATATTTTTCAGAACTGACCACCAACTTTTTGAATATGATGGAAACCGGGTATCTGCTTTGTTTTATACTCCTGTTACACTTAATTTTATAGGTTTATTTGGACCTGACATGGTTATTCAGGATGAATCCAACAGACTTTTCAGATATGACGGCCACGGTTTTACAGCCCTCTACACCCCTGCATTCTTTGACAAGGGCCGGATATCCGGAGTAATCAATATTCATCCTGATACCGTCCTGGTGACCACTATAGACCAGGGCATTTTTTACAAAACAGGTAACAAATTTAACAAGTGGTCCACTGACAACGACCGCCGTCTAAAATCTCAGATCATCTACTGTGCAACAACAGCCGGCCCCACCGGCATTGTCGCAGGGACATCCTTTGCTGGTATTTCGGTGCTGGATAAAAAAGGCCGAATGACCTACAGCATTGGCAAGGAAAGCGGCCTGCCAAACAATACAATCTTAAGCGTATGTGGTACTCCTTCGGGCAATGTATGGGTGGGCACTGACAATGGAATAGCACTGATAAACTTCAGCATGCCTGTAAAGTTTATTTATCCTGATGGAAATCTTGAAGGTACAGGCTATGATGCAATAAAATTTGAAGACCGCCTATATCTGGCTACAAATACCGGACTCTACACAATAAAATGGAAAGACCATTACAGGCCAGAGGAGAAATCACGCTTTACACAAGTATCGGGGTCTTCAGGTCAGGTGTGGGGTCTTCAGTCGCATCATGGCAGGCTTCTCATGAGTCATCACAATGGGGGTTATTTGGTCGAAGGATTTTCGGCTGTCAAAATCCAAAATTCGCCACAAGGCGTATGGAAATTTATAGAGAATAACCCGGCAGAAATCCTTATAGGGCATTATAGCGGCATTTCACTATGCAAGTCATTACAGTTGTCGCCTTCATCAGTCTTTTCTCCTACAAACGTAAAACACAGCTCAAGGATTATGTATAAAGGTGGCGACGGAAGGG
>JAKQGD010000034.1 GCA_029573365.1 Bacteroidota bacterium
TATCAACAACACGTCAAACATCCAACTCAATATCCTCAGGCCCGACATGCTGATGAGCGGTTTATTGGCCGTAGCCTATAACCTCAACAGACAACAGTCCAGTCTGGCTTTGTTTGAGAATGGAAAATCTTACCAAAGCAAAGGCGAGAACGGATATGAAGAAAAGGAACTGATCTCTTTGTTCCTTACGGGCAAAAAAAACGAAGAGTCATGGCTCACTGATGCCAAAGCAGAAAAAGGTTTTTATGATATCAAGAAATCAGTACTTGCTGTACTGTCCAGAGTAGGTATCAAAGACTTCAGAGCCGAAGAGCTCACCGGACACCCAGGACTAAAATATGGCCTCGGCATCACCAGAGGTAAAGACCAGCTCGCAGTTATGGGCGAGGTCAGAAAAAACATCCTGCAGAAAGCCGGCATCAAGGTGCCCGTCTTTTACGGCGAAATAGAATTTACCACCCTGCTACGCAACCTATCTGACGGCAAGATGACCGTATCAGAGGTAAGCCGCTACCCCTCGATGAGACGAGACCTTGCCATGGTAGTAGACAGTCATGTAAAATTTGCCGAAATAGAAGAGATAGCCAGAAAGACGGACAGGAAATTCTTGAAACAGATTTCTCTTTTTGATGTTTATCAAAATGAGAAGCAACTGGGAGAGGGCAAAAAGTCGTATGCTGTTTCATTTGTCTTTGAAAATACTGAGAGGACGCTTCAAGACAAGGAAGTGGACCACATCATGGACAAAATGATCAGTAATATGGAGTCAGGAGCAGGAGCAAAAATAAGAAAGTAAAACATTGTTTAAAGTAAATCCGTTAACAATTGGATAGCAATACAGGCAAGCAACTCTCCGACATACTGAGCCAGGTAAAAAAGCTCAGAAAGGCTTATGAAGTTCTTGTCAAAACAAACAAACAACTGGAAGATCAACTCAGCCATCTAAAAGTAGAAGCTGATCAATATAAACACGAAAACATCAACTTAAAAAAGGAGCTGGAAGAACCGGTGGGAAAGAGTAAATCATTGTCGTTAAAAAATGATGACACGGCAGTAGGCAGCACGGAGGATGACAAAAACAGGCAGATGAGGCTGCAGCTGGATGAGTGCATCAAAGATATAGACCAGTGTATTCAAATCATGCAAGCAAAATAACCGATGCAGGAAGATGATCTGAAGACCATAAAAGTGACGATCGCAGGCAGGACCTTTCCTGTCAAGGTTGATGACAAGGAAGAAACCGTTGTCAAAGACCTTGAGCAGGAACTGAATAACAAGGTCCTGGAGTTGCAGAATATGTACCCGGGAAGGGACAAGCTGGACTGTGTGATTATGACCTTGCTTACCTATACCTTTGATCAAAAAAAATCCGGCGTGACTGCTGACCAGGACATCCTGGGAACCATAGAAGAGATCAGTGCGACTCTTAGCGACATAGATTACACCACATAAATTTTCCACGGCATTTCTGACACCTTTGATACATATCAGGTACCCAAAGGGGTATTATTTTTTAATTAAAAAATTTAGATCAAATGAGTGTTATCTTATGGATAATCGCCGGTCTGGCAGGCGGAGGAGGTGTCGGATTTCTGATTTCCCAGGCCGTATTCAAGGGCAAGATCAAAGAAGCCAATGACAAGGCAGACATCACCCTCAAAGAAGCCGAACTTACAGCCAAAAGAAAGATCGACGAGGCCGAAAACAAAGCCGAGAAGATCACCTCCAAGGCAGAGCAAAACAACGAAGCCATCAAGCAAAAGAAGATTCAGGAAGCCAGGGACTCCTTTGCCAAAATGAAATCTGAATTCGAAACCTGGAAGGCAGAACAGAAAGTCGAGATCAAGGAAAGAGAACTCACCGCTGTCGCCCTCGAAAAGGAACTCAAGCTCAAACAGGACGCCATCCTCACAGAGATGGAAACCATCGAAAGCAGGGAACAGGAACTTACAGCCATGAGGGAAAACCTCGATATGCAGATGAAAATCGTAGCAAAAAAGAAAGAGGAGCTCGATACTGCCAACGAAAGATTTATCAAGGAATTGGAGAGTATCTCGAAACTGACCGAAACACAGGCCAAGGAGCAGCTGCTCGAAGCAGTAAGAGCCAAGGCACAAAACGAGGCTTTGGCCATCGAAAAAGAGGCTATTGCCAATGCCAATACAAACGCCAACAAGGAAGCTAAAAAAATCGTGATCCAGACCATACAGCGTATGTGTGCCGAATACACGATCGAAAATACCGTTTCTGTTTTTAACCTGGAGTCAGACGAGATCAAAGGGCAGATCATTGGCCGCGAAGGCCGTAACATCAGAGCTCTAGAAGCAGCAACAGGGGCCGAAATAGTCGTGGACGACACACCAGAAGCCATTGTAATCTCCAGCTTTGACCCCATCAGAAGGGAATTGTGCAGACTTGCTCTTAAAAAACTGGTTGCAGATGGCCGTATCCATCCCGCCAAAATCGAAGAAACTGTAGCCAAAGTCAAAAAACAACTGGAAGAGCAGATAATAGAAATCGGCGAAAGGACCATCATTGACCTCGATATCCACGGCCTTGCACCTTATCTTGTAAAAATGGTGGGACGTATGAGATTCAGGTCATCTTATGGCCAGAACCTCCTCAAACACTCCATGGAAACCGCCAATCTTTGTGCAACCATGGCTGCTGAGTTGGGCCTCAACCCCAAGCAAATCAAAATGGCCAAAAGAGCCGGACTCCTGCACGACATAGGCAAGGTAGCAGAAGAAGAATCAGAACTCTCACACGCTCTGCTAGGTATGGAGATTTGTACCAAGCACAACGAACATCCAGTCATCCTAAATGCCATCGGTGCACACCACGACGAAATAGAGATGAACAACATCATTTCGCCCATCGTGCAGGCGTGTGACGCCATATCAGGTGCCAGACCGGGTGCCCGCAGGGAAATCCTCGAAAGCTACCTCAAGCGTATAGGCGAACTGGAAGAACTGGCTCTCAGCTATGAAGGTGTTCAGAAAGCCTATGCACTCCAGGCAGGCCGTGAACTCAGGGTCATCCTGGAATCCGAAAAGGTAAGCGATCAGTATGCCGACGACCTCGCATTCCTCATCTCCCAGAAAATACAAGATGAGATGCAATATCCAGGACAAGTAAAGGTGACCGTTATCAGGGAAAAGAGAGCAACCGCTTTTGCCAGGTAAAATACCATCCAAAAATCTTCAGTTATGAAAAAGCCTTAAAGAGTTTTCCTTCAAGGCTTTTTCATTTTTGGATCACAAATCAGGTACAGATAACCACGTAGCTACCCGGCCGATTTGCGTATTGCATCAATATCGGGTGACAAGCAACATTCTGCCGTATTCTGTCAGCCTGTCATTGTCCGCAAAATACACATCACCGCCTTTGTCCAGGGTCATCTCTATGATTTGATCCACAGCATCGGGCATGGTCAGGTGTTCGGCTTTGACTGGCCTGAGTTTAAGGAAGTTCTCGTTTTCTACTGTCAGGAAGCCGGGGACTTTAAAATCCTTTTCCACGATAAGTTTGTGAGCTCTTCCTTCAGCGACAGCGGTCCATATTTCCTGGATGCCGGAAACCGCCAAACCACGACCTACTTTATCATTGTATTCATCCGTCAGTTTGTCAATCTCCTCCTTCATCCTTGCTTCAAAAACCTCACGGCATTTTCTGCCAAAATCAGCCATGTTGGCATGCTCATAGTTACCGGAAATCTTGCCTATGATGTGGTCGGCAAATGCAGTGACGCCTTCATATCTGCTAAGGTCTTTTTCCACACCGGCAACAATAACCGGAATATCCTGGACCATGTATCTGCCCACCAACTCGTCGGCATGTTTGTAAAAATCTCTAATTCTAACAGTTTCGATGGTTGACTTGTCGTGTTCGAAACTCCTCATCTGCGGATTCCCCTGGGTAGATGAGCCGCGGCTGGGGGTACTATATTCACGGTCGTCGTAAAAATCGAGAGGAAAATCACCGCCATGGATTTCTGTCAGTTCATCCACAGCACCGGAGAAAAGCCGTACATGGTTTTCGCTCAGCATGACTACATAGTATGGCTGAGAAACCTGGGTTTTGTAAAGAAGGTCCCTGATTTCAAAGTCGGTACCCACCATCATCTTTTTGGTCACAGGAAAAGGAAACCGTGTAAGCACAGCCGTGTCATCAGACACATACATTCCTACTCCGTCCAGATTATGGTCATAGTCTATCTTTGATTCCAGGTCATGGAGTTTATTTTTCAGCGTCTTGGCTTCTGGTGCTGACAACTTAACATCCATCAGTGCCGAAACACCTTCCAGGGCTTTTTCCATTTCAAATTTGTCCACCTTTCTGTCTGAAAACAACCTGTGAGTGGGCAAAACCACAGATACACATGCCTTGCCTCTTTCTTGCTGCAAAGCCACCAGATCTTCGCCGATTAATTTTTCTTTTTTCATGACACATTGTGTTTTGTGTTTACTAAAACTGAGCTGCTCGAGCCCACATCAAAAGTAACGGTGTTTTGCATAAAAAATCAATGAGGCGGCTCATAGGCCTGCATGACAGCAGTCAGCCACTAAGGGGCTATATATACATTACAAAAAAACATGAAAAAGAGTAGTGAGCAAACAGGACCAAAAATGTAGTTTTGGGAGATTTTTGTAATAAAACAGCATATGAACAGAAGAAAGTTCTTATATGATTCGGCGACCCGTTTGCCGTTATTGTGGCTCACACCCCTGGCCATTGGCAAAGCATGCACCCGAAGGGACGCAGGCAGCAAGGATAAATCCGTCATCGTGGTGGGAGCGGGCATTTCAGGACTGGCAGCGGCCAGAAAGTTAGCTGAGGCAGGTATGAATGTAACTGTTCTGGAAGCTCAGGATAGGATTGGAGGCAGGCTTAAAACCGACAGAAGCCTTGGAATAGCATTTGATCATGGTGCAAGCTGGATCCATGGTATTAATGGAAACCCTCTTACTTCCCTGGCCGCTGATGCCGGAATGGAAACCTTCTTTACCGATACAGATAGTTTTGTTTGTTACGACCAGGGGGGCAGTCTTATAAGCGGCCCCGCTTTTGCCAAAGCAGAGGAAGAGTTTTACGACGTACTGGAAACACTCATAGAAAATGGCAGCCCTGGAAAAAGTTTTGAAGAGGTATTTGGTGCATTGCACCCCGATAAAATCCAGGACCGGCTGTGGAAATTTTTCCTGTCCACATATCTGACATTTGATACAGGTGACCTCGACAAACTATCCTCCACTTTGTATAACGAAGGTGAAGAATTTTCCGGTATTGAAAAAATTTCGGTAAACGGATATGATTTAATTCCGACATTTCTGGCCCGAGGTCTTACTGTTTTGCAAAACCAAAAGGTCACCACAATAGATTACACTGATACTAAAGTCAAAGTGATACATAACGGACAGACTTCATTGGCAGACTATGTGCTTGTCACGGTACCATTAGGTGTTTTAAAAGCCGGAACAATCACATTTTTACCTCCACTGCCGGAACAAAAGACTACCGCAGTCCGGAAGCTTGGAATGAATTGTGTTAATAAGTTTTTGTTGACCTGGGATACTGCCTTCTGGGATGACGAACAGTATATTGCCTACACACCCGACGCAAGAGACAGGTTTAACTACTTTGTCAACCTTAAAAAGATCCACCCCGGCATCAATGCTCTGATGACCTTTGCGTATGCGGATTTTGCCCGTCAGACCGAAAGCATGTCAGATGCCCAGGTGACTGATGCAATCATGGTGTACCTCAGGGACATCTACGGGGCAGATACACCCTACCCCACCCACATGCTTCGCACCCGGTGGCAGTCCGATGAAAATGCACGGGGTTCGTATTCGTATACAACTTTGGAGTCAGAAATGAGGCATTTTGATGATTTGGCCGACGCATTGTCTGACAAAGTCTTTTTTGCCGGCGAACATACCCACAGAGATTATTTCTCTACCGCCCACGGGGCTTTCCTGAGCGGCATCAGAGAGGCCGATAAAATCCTTGCTCTCTGACTTTTGTTAAAAAATCCTTACCTACTTTTCTAAAAATTTACGCATGCCTACGTTAAATTCAAGGGTCTCAGCCACCCTGAATTTGTGTGTCCTAACATTCAAACCGGTAAAAAAACCCTTGTGAAAATGGTATTTAAATCCCAGTCTCTGATAAAAAGCCGGCATGGAGCCTTTGTATTTATTCTGAACAATAACATAGCCAAAATTTCCTATTATAGACAGTTCGTTAAGGACACTCTCCCACCCGACAAAGGCTCCAATTTTTACTTTATCCCCAAATGGAATGGCACTTTTATCTGGTACTCCATGTAACAATACTTCTTCTACCTGACCGTTGGTACCATCATATATAAGGTCAATGCCGGTACTTAGCCTGATTCGACGGTTCAGTTCATAATTATAGCCCAGATGTACGTTGCCCATCATAAAATAGGTATCAAAAGTACCTATAAACTTGGTGCTGTCAGAGTTATAAAACTCCTGCTGCCTCGGAAACAAAGAAACAAAAACAAGCAATTCATGCCTGTGTGTCTGAGGAGGCAAATCCAGGTGACGCTTAAATCTGGACAAGGGATACACACTGTGTCTGAGCCCTACAGACCAAGAGGCAAGGTTAAGTCCTTTCTGGGGCTCGCGGGTATTTCCGTTTGAAAAATGCGAAATCCTCACAAGGGGATCCAGGTACCACCTGTCAGATAATCGCACCTCAAAACCGGCCCCTATTTCTGCGTATACATTGAGATGGGTAGATATAATGTCGTTTGCTGGTGAAATTGCAGGATCATACTTTTTATCGAAATACGCCATGCCAATTGCAAATCTGCTTGTCAATGACACCCGCCCTGCCCTGAATAAGTTGCCATCCAGAAAACCATATGCGGAGACGGGATGTCCCAGTTCATTGCGGCGGAGGATTTTGCTGTACCTCACTCCTATCCCTAAACGTGGATGGTTTGTCACTTCACGCCAGGGTTTCCCGCTTCCCATCTGCCAGCCATGCTCGTATGAGAAAGCCGCAAAATGCCTGAAAGGGATGCCGTCGGCATTTACACTCTCAAGAAATTTCTGACTTTGCTTTAAGACGTAGCCATAGTCAATACCAAGCCTGTTAAATGGGATTATACCGGAGGTTTCAGGTATGGTATCCAATCCAGCCAAAGCCTGACTGGCTATGCAAAAAACAAATAATAGAGTACCGAGATACTTATTCATCATTCATTCCATAGGTTAAAAACCATAGACAAAGATAATTTTCTTCCGGCAAATACATTAAACTTTTATTAATATTTTATTTTACCGTGATCAGCACATAAAATCAATACCAGACTGTGAGGATATGTCCAACCAAATGAAAAAAGCCAGGGACCGGTATCCTTTTCGGAAGCAAAGCGATTTCTGAAAAAGGGCCCCAAAAAAACCATTTAGTAAACTTTATCATATATTTATATAAGCGGGTCAAAAATTTAGAAGTATATTTATGATTAAAATTTAAAATAATTTGAAGTTGAGTTGGTACTTTAGTGAGCGATTAACGGTATAATCATTTGAAAATGAAAATTTTGGTTGTTGACGACGAAAAGGATGTAAAGGTTCTTTTTGAGCAAAAATTCAGAAAAGAAATCAGGTCAGGGGCGATAGATTTTAATTTTGCTTATTCGGGCGAAGAAGCCCTTCTATTTATGGCCAGCCATGACCATGAAGCCGTTTTGATTCTTTCTGACATAAACATGCCCGGGATGAGTGGACTGGAACTTCTTAGAAACATCAGGAGCAAGGAATTTGTACCTCAGCCCCTGGTCATGATCATTACTGCCTACGGCGATGAAGAAAATCGTTCTACAGCCAAGGCTTTGGGATCGGATGGTTTTCTGACCAAACCGCTTGATTTTTCTGAACTGAAGGATAA
>JAKQGD010000052.1 GCA_029573365.1 Bacteroidota bacterium
TTTTCATAAAAAGTCCTCATGAGGAAGCTGATATCATGGATAGCACTTGCCGGACTGCTATTTGTAGTTCCCCTGGTTTCCTGGCTCTATCTTAAAAAAGGGCTTGAATACCGTAAAAATATTCTTAAGGAGGTAGCTGTAAAAGATTCGGTCTCGGTAAACGAGGATTCCTTGCACATTTTACGCGGCCAAACCACTGTTCTTGTACTTGCAACAGGCTCTAAACACTCCGAAATAGTTGAGGGCATTCGCTTACAGTACGAAGATGTACCTCGTTTTCAGATTTGGCAAGGCGGAGAGTCTTCATCAGACGGAAAAATTCCTGCTGATTATTGTAGCTCTCTGGTGGCAAAATACCCTGGAGATGTATTTATGCTTATAGACACCTCGCTCCGCATCCGCAACACCTATGGTGCCTCCGCTGATGAGGTTAAAAAACTTATAGAGCACATAGCTGTGGTCCTTCCACGTAAGGAAGAAGCCGACATAAAGATGAAAAATCAATGAGCCGAAGACATCATTCTCAGTATCCCGCCCCTGACTTGGTAACAAGCGGAAAGCTAGACAAAATATCAGCTGTAATTACTACAATAGTACTTATAAGCGTAGGCCTTATGCGACGTGTTAAGTTTGATACTGGTTTCGATTTCGGATTTCTTCCGCCTGTGATTGCCACGCTCAATACATTTGTAGCCTTATTTTTATTGCTGGCCCTCTATCAGGTCAAAGCCAGAAACATCAAAGCCCACAAGCAGGCCATCCTGGGAGCTATGATTTTTTCAGCTCTGTTCCTTGTGTGTTATGTAGTATATCATTTTACTACACCGGAGACAAAATACTGTATGTTTGACTGGACAAGGACAATTTACTACGTGCTTCTAATATCACACATCATCCTGGCAGCTATTTCATTACCATTTATTTTGATTACTTTTGTAAGAGGTTATACTTATCAGGTGGCAGTTCATAAAAAGTTGGCAGTATGGGTATATCCTGTGTGGTTGTATGTAGCTGTTTCCGGCCCACTGTGTTATCTTTTGCTAAAACCGTGTTACTCATGAAGTCTAAAACAATCATCTCCCTGGCTTTTATGATGTTGCTGGCCTTTTGTCTAGTTCCGGAACTGCAGGCTCAGTGTCCCATGTGTAAGATCGCCGCAGACTCCAATCTTCGTGATGGAGGAACTGCAGGCCACGGACTCAACACTGGCATTCTGTACATGTTTGCCATGCCTTATCTACTTGTATTTACGCTGGGGTACATATGGTACCGCAACCGCAAAGAATACGACAAGTCGGAGTGATTATAATAATCAGCAATAAAAATTACTACCTCCGTTTGCCGGTAAAAAGAGTGCTCGGGTTTCTCTGTCCATAGTCGTATTTGAGGAAGGAAAGGGTGGATGATTTTACTCCTATGAAAAAGCTGTAAACGCCATTGGTAGGGGCCCAGGTAAAATTCATTTGCCAGCAATGCAGGTCCCGTGCAAAACTTAAATATGGGTATACGAGAGACTTGTTTTTAATGTCGTAAGCTATGTTGCCTATATTTATATTCCAGTTTTTAGTTAGGGGTATGCTTCCAGAAATATTAATAGAATGGTTGCTAATCACAAAAGTGTCTCTTTCATTGATTTTTCGAAACTCAAAATTCAGAGCATGCGAAAAATTAATGTTTTCAAACCAGTCTGTCAACGACGATTCCAGCGGTTTTTCATCTTTTTCCTCGATGTTGGTTTCTGTGGTCTGAAGGCCCGGTTCTATGGAAGTCCTTGTGGTAGGAGAGGCTGTTGCTTTCTTTGTTTCCTGATTTCTGCCGCCCAGACCCAGGATTTCCATGATTTTACGAAAAGATACACTGGTTGAAAACTGGCCTGTAAGATTGCGGAAAGCAAGAGGACGCTTCCGGTCCGACCAAACGGAGCGTGAGGTAATCCTGCCGTTGTTATACACATATGGTGATAAGGTTGACGAAAAGAAGAAATTGGTTAGGCCTTTGAGTACGACGGTATTACCCGTGATATTGACATTGCTCCATTTGATGGAATCGGCCACAAAATTGTAGGAGCCACTGACATTTATATTGTTAAAAAGCTTGGAGTTTTTTTCCATGGTATCCTTGCGGGACCAGTATTTGGCTTCAAAAATATTGGTGATATTGTAGCTGATGCCCATTTGTTCTTCTGTGCCCGTGAGTGTGCCGAAAGGTCCGTTTGTATAAATCGAGTACAGTTTTTGCATGTTAAAATCCGGCCTTGTGTCAGTATCTACCAGGGCCTCATACCTTTCCTTGTTGCCTGGCCTGTAAAAAAAGCTAAGGCTGGGTTTCATAGTATGCCTGATGCCCCGCAGCCAGCCTTTGGACCATTTTTTAGTGCCAAAAATCTGGGTGTTTACAGATACACTGGCGTTAAAATTGCGATAAGAACCAAATTCCGAATAAAATGATTCAACGGGTGCTTTGAAGCCGATTGTATCATAGGTAATGGTGTCTTTATAGATGACGCTGTCGGGCTCAAAAGTGAGGCGGTATTTCTTTAGCAGCCACGTTTCATCATAGTTGACAGATGGCGAAACGTTAAAATAACGGGCCATCCTGAAATTGGTGCTGAGTGTGGCTTTTTGTTGGAGGCCTGTTTGCAGATTCCTGAGCGTTTCCATGCTAAACAGTGTCGTGTCCGTGGTTTTGACAAAGTTTCTGAACTCAGAGCTGTATGAAAGGGCTACATTATCTGTCCACCTCTCCTTGGTGATGTTTTTTCTTTTAAAAGGAAAGATGGTATTCATCCTGAGCGTCATGTTGGGCAGGGTGATGTCCATGACCCTTGTTTGTGTATTCTGGCTGTGTCTTAGCTCTGCATTAAATCTGAATGGTGTGCCTGGCATATCATGCGAAAAAGAGAAGTTGGACGAGTATGTGCCTATGAGGGCTGCCCGTGGATTTTCATATACCCTCTGGTCATAACGGTTGGTCTGGATGTTGATGGATCCGCCTATATTTCGGTACGGGTGAGCCTTGGCATCTTGACGATGGCTGATGTTGATGCTGTATGACTTGTTTGACTGTTTGCTGCCGTCTGACAGACTTTCCATGATGTTGTTGCTGTAACCCAGCAATATATTGCCGGAAAAAGCGTATCTTTTTTTATAATTTGTATTGACTCTGATGCCATGGGTTCCACGGGTGTAGATGTCACCTGTGACACGGAGGTCCATGTAATTGTTTACCGGCCAGTAATATCCCACCTCCCTGAGGCCGAGTCCAAGCTGGGCATTGTATTCGTAGCTGGATGGAAAGATGAGCCCTGAAGACTTGCCCTGGACAAGCGGAAAAAAACCGAATGGCAAAAACAGCGGGGTAGGGACACTGCCGATTTCTATTTGTGCAACGCTGAGAACGGCGAGCTTGTTGGGCACTAATTTGAGCTTATTGGCCCGTATTCCAAAGTGAGGGGGAAAATGGTTGCAGGTCGTTATAATGGCATCCTCATTATATATCCTGTCATCAAGCTTGACACCGGTAGAATCGGTGCCTCCTGCCACATATTTGGTCACCGAGCCGACAAGATTAAACTCTCCCTGCTTGCTCCCTGCTTGCTGTACCATCCCTTTTTTGGATTTGAAATTGTACCTTATGTTGTCAAAGGTAAATGTGTTGTCCTTACCATCCGAAAAAGTAGGCTTTTCGCCGGGCTTGACCTTCCTTTGTACAGGCTTTAGATAATATCCCTCTAGGATGTTGTTTTTAAAGTCGAGCACGATGGAGTCAGCCTTGATTTTGAGGTTTTGATATTCGACCGTAGCCTGGCCATACAGGTGAATACGCTCATTGTCGATGTCGACCCACGAAGAATCCCTGGACTCATATCTAACCTCATCCTCCAGAGCATCATCAGCCAGTTTGTAGTCCGTGCTGACAGTGGGTATGCTGTCTTTTAGGTCGCTGACGGAGCGGTTTGCAGTCATACTGCGAAAAAAAGAATCCCGTTGGGTCTGTGTCATGGACGAGACCGAGGTGTCGATTGGAACGATTATTGTATCAGATACATTAGGATTATTTTTAATATAATTCCTGTTTGTCTGTCCTGCAAGAGATGACATTTTACATATTAAAATTAAAATTATTATGTAATTATTTAAATTCAAGCAGGTTATTGTTTACGAAATATTATAATTTGTTATATTTGTCTTGTAATATCAGCACAAAATTAATCCAATGGTCTCAGATTTCACTCAAAAAACACTAACATTATTGTGTATTGCCACATTATTAACGTTGGCACCAATGGTTATGCCATATCAGGCATCCGCTTGTGACGTTAAAGTTTTATTAAATAATTCAGGATGTTCCAGTCACTGCATTCACGGAAGTGAAGTAAGCAGGCAGGATGTTATGTCTATGTTGGGAAGGCCTGGCAAAGGAGGAAGGAAGATCACCCGTGTGGTAATCGATGCTGGGCATGGTGGTTCGGACCCGGGTGCCAAGGGTAAAAACTCTGTGGAAAAGGAAATTACCCTGAGTATCGCCTTGAGGCTGGGAGATATGATTAAGTCAAGATTTCCGGACGTGGAGGTTTTTCAGACGCGGACGACCGATGTTTTTATACCACTGTTTCGCAGAATACAATATGCCAACGAACAGAACGCTGACCTGTTTATTTCCGTGCATTGCAACTTTATCAGCAACAGCAAAACCCGGGGTACAGAAACATTCGTGATGGGACTGCACCGTGCCGATGACAACCTGGAGGTAGCCAAACGTGAAAACTCGTCTATCCTGCTGGAGCAGAATTACGAGGCCAACTATGAGGGTTATGATCCCAATTCGCCGGAAGGCCACATTATGCTATCGATGTATCAAAACAATTACCTGGAAAAAAGCATCGAATTTGCAGCGGCTGTAGAGAGTCAGTTTGGTAGCTATATGCTCAGCAAGTCGCGGGGTGTAAAGCAGGCAGGATTTGCGGTACTACGCAGAGCGAGCATGCCGGCTGTACTTATAGAGGCAGGATTTTTGAGCAATGAAACCGACGAGGCTTTTCTACTCTCCGACGACGGGCAGAAGTCTGTAGCGGAGTCCGTTGTCAGAGCGTTTTCGGGTTTTTACAGTAATGTCAATCCCAAGGCTGAGGTCACTGCAGCAAGCCCCGGCCCTATACCTTCCGAAGGCCCGTTGTTTCAGGTGCAGATAGCGGCCCTCAAAGGCGAAAAAACAGACATGAATACTGCGGAACTTTCGCGTATCGGCTCACTCATCGTGGTAAAAAGCGGGGACTTTAACAAATACATGGTTGGAGACTTTCTGTCAAAGGAATCAGCAGAGGTAGCCCGCGAAAAGCTCAAAAACATGGGATACAAGGGTGCTTTTATTGTCAGTGTTTTTAATTGAATATCCGGTCATAAACATTTTTAAGCGAGTTCCGTTATGTTATGTTGTTGACAGCCAATTTATAGGGTTGTTGCCTTTTTAACATTATTGACATTTTCAGACATCCTTTATAATTATGTCCCGAGAAATTAAGATAGGCCTGCTGACATTTATAGTGATGGTTGCCATGATTTGGGGCTATACCTTCCTCAAAGGGAGAAACCTTTTGACGGCCTCCAATACCTTGTACACTACATTTCCTGATGTTACAGACCTCAATGTTTCGTCGCCAGTTATGGTCAATGGCTACAAGATAGGTACCGTAACCAAGATAAAGCTTAATCCTACTGACGTCAAAAAGATGGATGTATATTATCTCATCGACGGGGATTACAAAATACCAAAAAATGCAGTGGCCAATCTCAAGAGCCTGGGTTTTGTAGAAGGAAAAGGTTTGTTTCTGGAGTTTGAAAAGGAGTGTTCGGGGCCCGATTGTGCCGGTGACGGTGACGAGTTGAAGGGCAAGACTGTAGGTTTGTTGGGATCTATGCTGGGAGGTGAGGATATGTCTGCCTACAGTTCTGAGTTGACAAATACGGTTAAAAATATTGTTTCAAACATCGGTAAAGAAGGGGAACAAGGAGCCATCAACGAAACAGTAAGGCAGCTTGAAATAATATCCAAAAATCTTGCAGCAGTAACAGCTACGACCAATACTCTTATGGCCAACTCCTCGGCAAATCTTAAAAAAACCATAGACAACATGGCTGCAGTGACCAACGCACTGGCAAAAAGCAACCAGAAAATAGAGTCTATGATTACCAATATTGATAAGATTACAGGCGATATTGCCAAATCAAATCTTGACAATACCATCGGCAAGACAAATGAAACACTCGAAGCCTCAAAGACTGCCATCACCGAGCTTAAAACGACTCTCACATCAGCCAATACAGCGATGAAGGACCTGCATGATGTGCTCAACAAAGTAGAAAAAGGTGATGGTTCTGTTGCCCGGCTTATGAACGACCGCAAACTTTATGACAACATAGAAGCCTCTACCCGCAATCTGAATCTGCTCTTGCAGGACCTCAGACTCAATCCCAAGAGGTATGCTCATTTTTCTGTTTTTGGTAAAAAGCAAAAGGAATACATCCTTCCGGAAAATGATCCTGCTCTGAAGGATTAAAAAAATCACAGTTTGTCTGCCAATTCTTTAAAGTATCCTTGTCACCAGCAAGGTGTATACCTTGGCTTAATTTCTTAGTATGTCATAAGCAGAGGTTCCCCGCCGGTAGCTACAAAATTTTTTATCTAAATTTTAAGCTAATTTGCTATATTTAGGCTCCTAAAACATACGATCATGGACCAGAACAATTCCATGTACGGAGATGCCTACAGCCCGGCTCAGATAGCAGTAAGGGTACAAAACATGGGGGTAACCAAGGCCAGGGCAGAATGGCCGACACTCTTTGTACTCGCTCTGCTGGCGGGAGCGTACATCAGTCTGGGAGGCTTTTTTTACGCTGTGGTGACCACGGGGTCAGAGGTTGGATTTGGGCTCACCCGGTTATTTGGCGGGTTGGCATTTTGTCTGGGGCTCATTTTGGTGGTTATAGGCGGAGCGGAACTGTTTACCGGCAACAATCTCATAGCCATGGCGTGGGCCGGCAAGCTAGTTACCACTCGACAACTGCTGCGTAACTGGACCATCGTTTACCTGGGCAATGTGATGGGGTCTTTGGCTATAGCCACCCTCGTGTATATGTCTTCTACTCCCTCTATGTATGAAGGTGAAGTAGGGCACACCCTTGTCAAAATATACCAATACAAAGTGTCTCTTTCCACCATTGAAGTGTTGGCCCGGGGTATTTTGTGCAATATGCTCGTTTGCCTCGCTGTATGGCTGGCATTGGGCGGACACAGTGTGACTGACAAGATTCTCGCCATCCTTTTTCCCGTGACTGGATTTGTCGTCATGGGTTTCGAACATTCGATAGCTAACTGGTTTTTTCTACCTCTGGGGCACGCTCTTTCTACCAGCTCCGAAGTGTTGCCCGCTGCGGATATATTGCATAATATTTTGTGGGCCACAATAGGAAATATCATCGGGGGCACACTGCTTGTGGCTGGCGTGTACTGGCTGGCTTATCTCAGACCACAGGTCTCTGAAAAATCAACCGCTTGAGAGAGTATTACTTTTTTACTTTAATCGAACAGCCGATGGCTTTGGTGGTAGTAGGCTCAGGATTTTTACCTGCGTCAAGTGAAGCAATGGCATTTTCCAGAAACTTCTGACTTACGAGTGTAGTGTCTTCAGCGTTGTCGTCTATGGCACCTATGTATCTGACGATACGATCTTTGTCCAGTAAAAATACATGCGGTGTACGGGTGGCCCCAAATTGCGGGTAAACTTTCTGACCTTCGTCAAAAAGATAGGGAAAAACAAATTCTTTTTCTTGTGCTCTTTCGATCATAAGTTCGTAGCTGTCGGCCGGCTGGACGGCAGGATCATTGGGATTAATGGCTAAAAGTTCATAACCCCGCGGTTTGTATTTTTTGGCCAGTTCATTGACCCGGTCTTCATATTGTACTGCAAAGGGGCAGTGGTTGCACGTAAATACGATGATAAAACCACGGGCCTCCTTGTAGTCAGCCATGCTATACATTTTTCCGTCTACGGATTTGAGGCTGAAGTCGGCAGCCTTGTCGCCTGGTTTATATCCTCCGGCAGGTTGACCCCATGCCAGAATTATAATCAGCAGCTGTGAGAT
>JAKQGD010000064.1 GCA_029573365.1 Bacteroidota bacterium
ACCTTCCATACAGCTACGCCATGAAGCGGGGACGTGCTCAGGATCAGGTGCTCATGAAGTATGCCGCCACTTTGCAGGACTTCTCAGAATTTGACGAGGCCGAAGTCCTAAGGCTCATTGCTGATATCCAGATATAGAGGGCCTGTTTGCTTGTTTCATTGGCACGAAAATTATATCTTTACCTCACAATGACAATAGTATGCCAGTAGCAAAACCTTTTAATCTGCAAAAATGGGTAGACGAGCACCGTCACGAACTGAAGCCACCTGTGGGCAACCGTAACCTGTACAAAGACGCAGGAGACTATATCGTTATGGTGGTGGCCGGCCCCAATGCACGCAAAGATTATCATTTTAATGAAACCGAAGAGCTTTTTTACCAGCTGGAGGGTGACATTACAGTCAGGATACAGGAAGACGGCAAACCGGTGGATATACCCATACGGCAGGGCGAAATGTTCCTGCTGCCAGCCAGGGTACCTCATTCTCCAATGCGGCCCGAAGGAACCATAGGCCTGGTCATAGAGGTCAAAAGAACCGGCGAAGAAAGCGACGGTTTGCTTTGGTTTTGTGAAAAATGCAACACCAAGTTGCACGAGTCTTATTTCCATCTGGAAAACATTGAGAAAGATTTCCTTCCGCGTTTCAAAAAATTTTACAGCGACGAAAACCTCCGAACCTGCCCTGAGTGCGGTCATGTCATGGAAGCAGATAAACGATTTGTTGACCGGTAGCCCCAACGATTTAAATCGCGGATTAAGGGTATTTGCGAAATTTTGCGGAAATAAGAAATGATGAGGTAAATGGTTAAAACCATTTTAAATATAATGAACACCATTCATAGCCCACGGTTTAAACCGTGGGTTATGGGTATGAATGAAATTTCGCAAAACCGTTTTAACGGTTTATGGAAATGTATTAATACGTCCCATTCATTCGTTAATATTTGGGCAAGAACATGAAAAATATATTGAATACCATTCATAGCCCACGGTTTAAACCGTGGGAAATAGGTATGATTAAAATTGGGGAAAACCGTTTTAACGGTTTATGGATTTGTATTATTCAAATTTGAAATAAATATGTCTCATTCATTCAATAAAATTTGGATACATGCTATATGGGGAACCAAAGAAAGAATACCATTGATTCATCAAAACATTGAAAAAGAGGTATATCAATTTATTACTGAGCAGTTACAGGAACTAGGTTGCCCTGTAAGAATCATCAACGGTATGCCTGATCATATTCATTGTTTGTTTTTATTGAATCCACAAAAATCAATAGCTGAGGTAATCAAACAAATAAAAGGAAGCGGCTCACATTTTATAAATCAAAGCAACATCGTTACTGAAGAATTTGCCTGGCAAACAGGTTATGCTTCATATTCTGTTTCTGAATCGGGAGTTGAAATGGTTTTTGAATATATTAAAAATCAAAAATCACACCATCAAAAGAAAACCTTTCAACAGGAGTTTGATGAGTTTTTAAAATTATATGGTCTATATAATGAATAACGATAAAGAATTTAAATCCATTCATAGCCCACGGTTTAAACCGTGGGCTATGGGTATGTATAAAATTTCGGAAAACCGTTTTAACGGTTTATGGAAATGTATTAATATGTCCCGTTCATTCGTTATTATTTGGGAAAAAACATGAAAAATATATTGTACACCATTCATGGCCCACGGTTTAAACCGTGGGAAATAGGTATGATTAAAATTGGGGAAAACCGTTTTAACGGTTTATGGGTTTAATGATATCAAAACAAGACCAGAAACATGCCAGACAAAGTTTATTTTGTTTCGGATTTTCATCTGGGTGTTGACGCCCTTACAAATTCATCCGTCAGGGAGAAAAAAATAGTCAGGTGGCTTGACGCCATAGCTGCTGATGCCCGTGAGGTATTCCTGGTGGGAGATGTTTTTGACCATTGGTTCGAATACGGTTATGCCGTACCCAAAGGGTATACACGGCTTTTGGGCAAACTGGCTGAAATGACGGACAACGGCATACCCATCCACTTTTTTACGGGCAACCACGATATGTGGATGTTCAGGTATTTTACAGACGAGCTGGGCATACCCATACATCGCCATCCTGTCTCCAGGCAATTTGACGGTAAGACATTTTTTATTGGCCATGGCGACGGTCTGGGACCCGGAGACCACGGATACAAGTTTATTAAATCCGTCTTTGCAAATAAAATCTGCCAGTCGGCCTTCAGGTGGCTTCATCCTGATATCGGGCTGTGGCTGATGAAGTTTTTCAGTGCCAAAAGCCGCCAATACACTGGTGATGAGGGTGCCTTCGGTCCGCCTGAAGCAGAATGGCTCGTAGGCTTTTGCGAAGAGCACATCGTCAACAACCAGGTCGACTTTTATATATTTGGCCACAGGCATCTGCCTATCGATTATACCCTGTCCAATGGCCAAAGCCGCTATATAAATCTGGGGGAGTGGATGTATGCATGTTCTTACGGTGTCTGGGACGGTCATGAGTTCCGGTTGGAATTTTATGAGTCGCAGTTTGACAGGATTTATGGCACATAGTTTGGAGAGGTTAGGGTAGGTACCTGCCGGCCTACAGATAATGCTGATTTTTTGGCTGCAGCCAATGGATGTAAGGCCTTGAAAAACGATGCATCAGGTGCTATATACCGGATTTACCCAAATCATCATATTTATGCTCCATATCGTCAATCATTACAGTTCAGTCGTTCTTCTTGTGGCAGTCATTATGACCGCCTGTGCCACAAAGAAAAACCCAAATGATAACGCCCCCACTGGATCGGCTCCTTTTGCTATTGGCGAAAAGCCGCTGATAGCAGATATAGATAATCTCGGCAGAGTCTATGTCGTCAATGCCAGAAACAACATCATCAACTACAGACCTGACCTTACAGAACAATATCGTTATGCCGTAAGAAAGGCCGGTGCCATTACTACACTCGATGTCACGAATCCATTGAAAGTCGTAGCCTTTATCGATGACTTTAATCAGGTCAAAATCCTGGACAACACCATGAGCATCATCACTGAGCTGGACCTTTCTACCAAATTTTCTGATGTATCGGCATGTGGCGTGACCAATGATGGCAATCTGTGGATCTTCGATCCCGTACAATTTAAACTGATAAAAATCAGGGACAACGGTACCGTTATCTTTGAAACTTCCAATGTCAACGATTTTGGAATGATGGATGTGAAGATCTCCGATATCAGGGAAAAAGGCAATTATGTCATGCTCTGTGACCGCAACAAAGGCTTTTACTTTTTTGACAATCTGGGCCAGTATCTCCATCATTTCCCGGTCACCTCAGGCATCAAATCCGTGCAGTTTGATGGAAAAAATGTGTATTATTTTTCCGGCACAGGCCTGAAATCCTATTCCGTAGGGCTCAAAGAAGTGCTTATGATTGGCTACCCACTGGAAATGAACAAGCCGGGACTCATGTATGTACTGTATCAGGGTGGCAATTATTACGAAGTAAACAAATCAGGTATCAATATGCAGAAAAAAGGGTAATGGCATAGAACCCATCCGTGTACTCACTAATACAGGTTCCCTCGTGCTGACGACAGCCTTAATTTTTTGAACAATCTGCTCTGAATTGGATTAGTAAGTATTATTATTGCAGTAAATAACCGACATAGTCATACGCTGATGGATTACAATATTTCCGACCTGCTCGAAAAAGCACTCAAATATGAATTTCTCTCTGCGGAGGAAGGATTGTTTTTGTTCGAAAAGGCACCTACAGCGGAGCTCATGTACGTGGGCAATGCCATGAGGCAGCACCATGTACCTGGAGACGTGGTGACATGGATCATAGACCGTAACTCCAATACCACCAATGTATGCATTGCCAACTGCAAGTTTTGTAATTTTTACAGACGACCGGGGCACGATGAGTCATATGTTACGACCATTGAAGAATACAGACACAAGATAGAAGAGACATTCGCTTTTGGCGGGGAGCAGTTGCTTTTGCAGGGTGGACACCACCCGGATCTCGGTCTGGATTATTATGTAACCTTGTTCAGGCAGCTTAAACAGATGTATCCTAACCTCAAATTACATGCCCTGGGACCGCCTGAGATTGCCCACATCACCAAGCTGGAGAAATCTACACATACCGAAGTTTTGTCGGCTCTCAAGGAGGCAGGTCTGGATTCGCTGCCTGGTGCCGGTGCGGAGATATTGAGTGACCGTGTCAGAAGGCTTATTTCCAAAGGCAAATGCGGCGGGCAGGAATGGCTCGATGTTATGAGGGCAGCCCACAAGCTCGACATCACCACCTCCGCTACGATGATGTTTGGCCACATAGAAACCAACATGGAACGTATGGAACATTTTGTGGCTCTGAGGCAGGTGCAAAGCGAAAAGCCGGAAAAAGCCAAAGGATTTCTGGCGTTTATTCCCTGGCCGTTTATGGATGAAGACACCATCCTCAAGAAACTCAAAAGAGCACGTAACCACTGCACAGGCGACGAATATATAAGAATGATTGCCATGAGCCGCATCATGCTGCCCAATGTCATAAATATCCAGGCTTCCTGGCTCACCGTAGGTAAAATAGTCGCACAGTTGTGCCTCCATGCCGGTGCCAATGATTTTGGGTCAATCATGATAGAAGAAAATGTAGTGTCGGCAGCAGGGGCTTCTTTCCGTTTTACGGCCGACGGCATACAAAAGGCCATCAGAGAGGCAGGCTTCAAACCTCAGCTCAGAAATCAGCAATACCAATACCGAGATCTGCCCCAAAATATCAGGCAACAGGAGCTGGATCGTCAGAAAATGACAGTGGATTGAGGTGAGTGTTTATTTTTATCTACAGCATCAAACCGCATCACTTTATGAAGGTACATGAAACCGCCTTTCTCACCTGTGCATACAGGGCAACAGAGCCTGCACTCAGCCACGATATCTATGCTTACTTATACGGCAACGAGCTCACAGATAAATGGGTCAAAGCCGTCACGGAGGAGGTGTCCTCATGGGAGCCTTTTCTTCATTGTCTCCGAAACCGGTACTTCCTTGATACGATGACTGCCTTCTTTGAGGAGCATCCTGGCGGCGTCCTTGTCAACTGGGGTGCCGGATTTAGTATGTATCCTTTTCTCATAGGCGGTCACATCAGGTGCCTGGATATAGATCAGGCCGACATCATAAGCCACAAAAGCGAATTGCTGGAGCAATGGATGAGTGAGGGCAAAGTTCCTACCCGTCACATGGATTATCTGGTAGCAGATTTTACCCGTTCTCAACATGCTGACCTTATTTCTCAGGTAACAAGATGGATAGATGGCAAACCTTCTTTTTTTGTGTTGGAAGGAGTATTGTATTTTTTGAAGCCTGAGGTGACGGACCGTCTGTTTGAAACATTTAAATCTATACAAACCGCCGGAGACTTGCTGGGTTGTGTGTCATTCCTGCCTGAATCTCTGGATACCGAGGTGCAGATAAAACTCGACACCTTCTTCAACAGAAACAACGTGGTCCAGGGTCCGTTTTCGCACCACCCCTTATCTACGGAGTCGTACGAGACCCGCAGTGGATATACACTGATCGACCATCAGGACTATTGTTCGCTTTCGGCATGTTATTCGCCCGAAAGGGCCATAGCCGACTGGCGTACCATACTCAATGAAAACATGTATCTGCTCAGAAGATGCTGATTATTCCACAGGGCCCTTGCCTTCCCTGACAAGGGTAATCTCCTGCCCTGTACAGTCCAGGACGGTCGACTCTTCGTTGTCTCCGATGCCCCCGTCAAGAAGCAGGTCTGCTTTGTGCTCGAATTCCACTTCTATCTCATCAGGATCGGTATAGTATTTCTGGATGTTGTCCACAGAATTTAATGAGGTGGATATGAGTGGTGCGTCCAGGAGTGGCAGCAATTCCTCGAGGATTTTGTTTTGAGGTATTCTGACGCCTATTTCGTCGCGGTTGTTTCTAAAGAATTTCTGGACGTAGTTATTGGATTTGAGTATAAAGGTATAAGGACCCGGCAGATACCTTTTCATAGTGCGGAATACCTCATTGCTTATTTGCGGAGTATATTTGGATATCGAGCTGATGTCCTGGCAAATCAGCGACATTCTGGCTTGTTTTTCCTTTTTATTGGTCACCCGGCATATTCGTTCTATACCCTGTCGGTTTGTCATTAGACATCCCAGTGCGTAAATCGTATCCGTAGGAAAAATCACAATTTCACCCTGGTTTATCCTGGCAGCGACTTCCCTGAGGTCCCTTACATTGGGATTTTGGATGTGAAAAAATATTCTTTGCATGTATTAAAAGTTAGGGCTAATGGTTTAAAATTTTAAAAAATGCCACTTGCCTGTACGCAGATATAAATAAGTCATAATGCTGATGCCGGCCCAATAAATAATCTCGGCACCCCATGCCCAGTTTAGGCCATGATAACTTACTTTTATCATCAGCACAGAGTAGATTATGTACACAACCGTAAATATAGTCTGTATCCTGAGAGCGGTGCCCGTATGGCCGGTGCCTATGAGACCATTGATCAGGATGCCACCGATACTAAATACCATGAGGATGATAAAAATGACCAGCATGTATGGCTTGGAAAAAAGAATGAGTGACATATCTTCTCCCCCAAAAAGTGGATAAAGCAGATACTCGGGAAACATCAGCACAGGCATGGAAATAAGCATAGTGCTCAGCATATTTAGCTTTATCGTTTTAATGATCAGAGGCAGCACAGCTTGTCTTTTGCGGTTGCCGATAAAATTGCTCACCAGGGTATTGATGCCGGCCGAATACCCCCAGCAGGGGATAGATAGGATGAGATACACGGTCCGTAGCAGGTTGGATATCTCGAGTTCGCGGCTACCCACATTTTCTAGAAAACTAAAAAATAAAAACCACGAGCCTATGCCCAGAATCGACTGAAATACAATAGGGAAGGAAATAAAAAACATGTTTTTAAAATCCTTGGCCACAAGCCGGTGTATACCCAGGAGTTCGTATTTCCTGTTGGCTTTGTCCCATATCATATAGCCTATAAATACCATAAACGCTACCACCTCTGAAATGGTGCTTGCGAGGGCAGAACCCGCTATACCCATGGCCGGAAACCCAAACTTGCCAAAGACCAGAATATAATTGAGTATCAGATTGACCACTATGAGCACTATGGTATCGTACATGATAAAGCTGGTGCGGGCTATACCTGTGTAAAAGGCGATGAGCGATACTCCAAGATAACTAAAAAATACACCCCAGCTCCGGGGTTCTATGTATTCGACACATTTTTGCAGGATTTCGGGGTTTTTGATAAAAACCGAAAAAAAATCCCGGCTGTAAAACTGCATAAAAGCAAACAAAAGCAATGACAGCATCAATTCAAAAAGGAAAAGGGCCTGAAAATCTGTGCCTGCTCCTGCATAATTGTGCTCGCCGTTCCTGCGTGCTATGATGATCTGTCCACCTCTCGAAAAACCATAGCCTATACTGGCAATAATCAGGTAAAAAACACCTACTACGCCTGCGGCAGCAAAGTCTGTCGGATGGTAATGAAATAGAAACACATTGTCGCTCAGTACAATTATGTTTTGGGCCGCACTTCCCAACATGATGGGGACAGAAAGCGACAATATCTGACGATATGAGGTGCTGAGTTTCATAAGCGGTGCAAAATATCTGTTTTTTACATTTTTTGATACACATTTAAATTATTTAATCATTTTTTTAGAATACATTTGAGAGCGATTACTAAACCTTTTATTCAGACCTTCATGAACAAATCATCCTCTATCTATGTCGTATTGATTCTGGCTTTGGGGTTAGCCTCCTGCCACAGTGACCACAAGCAAAACAACCTTATGTTTAAAGAAAGCAAACTCCTCAAAAACCAGGGGATACAACCTCCCACAGCAGAAAAACAGCCTGAAAAACTCACTCAACATGGTGACACCAGGATAGACAACTATTACTGGATGAAGCTATCAGATGAGCAAAAAAATGCTAAAAATCCCGATGATCAGACAAAAAAGGTGCTTGATTATCTCAATGCAGAAAACGCTTACCGCGAAAAGATGATGGCCCATACCGATAGTTTTCAAAACAGGCTATTTGAAGAAATCAAGGGACGCATCAAACAAACCGATATGTCTGTACCATATAAGGACAACGGCTATTTTTACATCACGAGGTATGAAGAAGGAAAGGAATATCCGATTCACAGCCGTAAAAAGGAAAACCTCGATGCTCCCGAGGAAATTATGCTCAATGTCAACGACCT
>JAKQGD010000083.1 GCA_029573365.1 Bacteroidota bacterium
CGTGAGGCAGCCTTCAGGATGAGATCTGTTTCTGCTACCGTAAAAAATCCTTTGTCACAAAATACATCACAATAGTCTGCCAGGCCTTCGTCTGCCACCCTGGGCAACATCTCCTCTGTCAGCAGCCTGATGTATGCTTGCCTGTTTTCGCGGAACTCAGCAGGTATGGCGTGGGCACCCAGAAAGGTGGCCTTTATAGTGGCAGGGGATGTCTCTCTCAGCCGGCGTATGACCCTGAGCATCTTGATCTCGCTATCTGTGTCCAGGCCATATCCGCTTTTAATTTCTATGGCCCCTGTGCCGAGAGATATAACTTCATCGAGTCTGGCTTTCGCCGAAAGGTACAGGTCGTCTTCGGAAGTGTCCCTGAGTACCCGGGCTGAATTAAGGATACCACCTCCCTCCCTGGCTATCTCCTCGTATGTCAAACCCCTCAATCTGGAGACATATTCTCCTTCTCTCCCCCTGGCAAAAACGATGTGTGTATGGCTGTCACACCAGGTCGGGAATACAAGCCTGCCTGAAGCATCGAGCACCGGATAACTGCCCTGAGGCACCTCTGACATAGGCCCGTAAGCTTTGATGGTACCGCTTTCTATGAGGATGTAGGCATCACTCATCGTCCCGACAACAGACATAGCCGCCCCTTTTTTAAAAGGAAGCGGCCCTGACTGTATCCCATAGATGGTTTTGATATTGGCTATGAGCAATGTGTTCATCACCTTATTTATTTTGATGGGACAGCCCGGTTATAAAACCATGCCTTCCATGTTGTAATCTGCCTTTAGCATTTCCTTAAATTTTCGGGCCGACTCTTCGTCCTGAAACTGTCCGAGTCTGACCTTGTATACTACATGGTCATCTTTCATGTCGTGAGCCACGGTTATAACATCCGTAAAAAGCTGCCGCAGATTGTTGACCATGCCCTGAGCACCGTCAAAACGTTCAAAAACTCCCACTTGCACGGTATAGGTATGACCTGTGGTCTTTTCGTTATAAGCCCGGGTATATTCCTGCTGAGTGGCCTTCATGCTTGGGCTTTCGATAGACTGTGCCTGTATGGGTGCCGGCTTGGTATTGAAGTCGTGCCTAACAATGGTTTTATTGGCCGTAGTGTTGTGCGTATTTAACCATTCCACCAGTTTTCTGGGCGACATGGTAGCCTCCACCTTGTCGATAAGTTGCCCTTGCGAATTAAAAATAAGCATCGTAGGCAAGTATTTCACCTCATAAGCTACCTTAAGATCATAGCCTGCAAATTCATCAATATTGACTTTGAGGGCTACAAAATCAGTATTCATGATGCCAGCCACTTCTTCGTCAGCAAAAGTGGTTTTTTCCATCCACTGGCAAGGAGTGCACCAGGATGCATAAAAGTCCACAAAAATAAGCTTGCCTTCCTCTCCGGCTTTTTTTCTTGCTTCGTTGATATCAAAACTGGCAAACCTGACTTTTGTGTCGTTGTTTGCCGCTACTCCGAGACTCATAAAGAGTGCCACGGCCAGGGTCAAAAGATTACTAAAATTTTTCATGGAACGGTTTCTTGTAAATGTTAATAAAATAATACCTTTTGCACCGGATTTAAACAGATGATAAAAGACATAATATTTATTAATCAATTATAATCTGTTGTATATCTATGCATTAAACTAAAAACAATTCCTGTACCAAAAAACCGATATTGTAGAAATATATAACATATTAAATAATTTTATAATTTGTATTTCAATATTAAACAACTTTATATGCTTTAAATATTTTTTTAAAATATTTTGGACATAAGCATTGACGGATGTAGGATTTTGTAAAAACCTTTATCTTCGGGGCCATTAACAAAACCAAGTTTTATAATGGCCAAAGTCACCGCAGCAATTACAGGCACAGGCGGCTACGTACCCGAAGATGTCCTGTCAAACACCGACCTGGAAAAAATGGTTGACACCAATGACGAATGGATTACTACACGTACAGGAATAAAAGAAAGGAGGATCCTACGCACACCCGGCATGGCTACCTCAGACATGGCTGTCGAAGCAGTAAAAAAGGCACTTCAGAAATCGGGGACCAGGCCAGAAGAAGTGGAAATGCTCATTTGTGCTACTGTCACACCCGATACAACTTTTCCTGATACTGCCAATACCATCCTTCATAAATTGGGAGCTAAAAATTCATTTGGCTTCGATATCAATGCCGCCTGTTCAGGCTTCCTTTATGCTCTCACGACGGGAGCGAAATTTGTTGAGTCAGGCATGTATAAAAAGGTAGTCGTGGTGGGTGCCGACATGATGTCTTCGATCGTTGATTATACAGACAGGGCTACATGCATCATTTTTGGCGACGGTGCAGGAGCTGTTCTTCTCGAGCCTGTGACTGACGGCACCGGTCTGATAGATTCGATACTGAGGTCAGATGGCTCGGGCCGCGAATACCTGCACATGAAAGCCGGAGGCTCTCTTAAACCCGCCTCAGCAGAAACTGTGGCCAGGCGTGAGCATTATGTCTATCAGGACGGAAAACCTGTATTTAAGGCTGCAGTAAACGGCATGGTCTCCACTGTGCAGCAACTCCTGGACCGAAACAACCTGTCAGTCGCAGATATTGCCTGGCTTGTGCCCCATCAGGCCAACATCAGGATCATCAATACCGTGGGTGAATACCTGGGATTCCCACCCGAAAAAGTCATGGTCAATATACACAAATACGGAAACACCACCGCGGCAACCCTGCCTCTGTGTCTGTGGGAATACCAAAACAAGCTGCATCGGGGTGACTACCTCGTGCTTACGGCTTTTGGCGGAGGTTTTACCTGGGGCAGTACCCTGCTGAAGTGGCATTGACGGTGTCTGTTACAAAATACGGTATTTCATTTCCACCCTCGAATCCTGCCAGATATTGCTAGGGCTCACATACGAATCCGTCAGTTTAAATTTGAGTCCGGCTTTATTAAAAGCATCTCTGACGAGTTCACTACAGATGTAATCTCTGTTGCGGCTCTTTTTACCGATACGAAACAGAATCCGCATCATGATTCTTAGAATCTCCCAGTTGTCATATGGCCGGGTGAGTTCGTCAAGTCCAAAACTGATGGCTTTGTTGAGTTCATGCTGGTCCAGCGGCTTGACCAGGTCGGCGACAAACATCAGCCCTTTATATGGTTTTCTGGTGCCCTTGTAATCATGCAGATATTTTGACATAGGAATCAGCCTTATGCCCACGTAGGGTTCTGCTTCCAGAATAAGTACCCGTCCCAGAGTTTCGTCCTTGTAAATGATGGCCACATGACTCCAGACGCTGTTTGTGAGTCGTTGTATAATGCCACTGAAAAGGTATTTTCCGGAACAAAACACCAACTGTCCGGTCCGGAGTTCGCTCCTGATGTCTTCATATTGGACCTTTTCTGCCTGCCCGAGTTGCTTTTTGGTAAGTTTTATGGCCATATGGCTGATGTGTGCTGCTGTGTTTAATCCTGTGACGGAGACAAAATTAAGACAAATGATGCCAATAAGCTAAAATAATGCAACGGGTAATCCGTCACCCCCGGTATCAGGCCAGTTCGTAACTCTCTGTGAGGCACTTCAGGTTTGAAGCCGTAAAGTTATTGGTCACTAGGTGATCGAAAAATTTTGGAAGCACAAATCGAAGCTTGTCTTCTGCCTTTACGTTGTCATGAAACACGATGACCGAACCCCGCGAGTAATTGTCCACTACATTGGACAGGCATTTTTCACCGCTGATAGACTTGTCAAAATCACCGCTAAGCACATCCCACATAACGATGGTCTTATCCGTCCTGATGACATTAGACTGGGACCTTTTTATCTTGCCATAAGGCGGTCTGAACAATGGGGACTGTACCATGATATGACAGGCCTGTACGTCGTAAAGATACGTATCGGTATCTGCCAGCCAACCGTTAAGGTGGTGGTAGGTGTGATTTCCTGCCAGGTGGCCTTCATTTAGTATCCTCTTGTAAATCATGGGATATCTTCTCACGTTTTCTCCCACACAAAAGAAAGTAGCCTTAAAGTTATATTCAGCCAGCAAATCCAGCACCCAGGGTGTCAGCCCGGGTATAGGTCCGTCGTCAAAGGTAATAAACACCTCCTTTTCCAGAGTATCTACGCTCCAGACATAGTCTGAAAATATACTCTTTATGATCGGAGGAGTCTTGACTAAGTACATATAAGTTGTTGTATTCGGCTAATAAGACTATTTTTGCAGCTTCCCGAAAGAGTCCACACTATAATGTTCAAACGTGCAAAAATGAAAAATGTACCTTGAGTAAGCCTTTTGTTGGGAATTTTTTAACATTTTTTTGTAAAAATACAATACATGGCCTCAGTCAGAGTGAGATTTGCCCCGAGTCCGACAGGTCCGCTTCACATCGGAGGAGTACGGACCGCATTGTACAATTACCTGTTTGCCCGCAAGCACTCAGGTACCTTCATCCTCAGGATAGAAGACACAGATCAGGGCAGATATGTACCGGGAGCGGAGCAGTACATTATAGAGTCCCTAAGATGGTTAGGTTTGCTCCCTGATGAAGGACCGGAGTTTGATGGGCAGTATGGACCATACCGACAATCCGAACGAAAATCCATCTACCGTGAATATGTTGACCGGCTTGTCGCCGAAGGACATGCCTATTATGCCTTCGATACACCTGACGAACTGGAAACGATGCGGCAAAACGACCCGACCTTTAAATACGATGCCGTCACCCGTAAAAAGCTTAAAAACAGCCTTACACTCTCCACCAGCGAGTCAGACCACCTGCTAAATACCAGCGACCACGTAGCCATACGCCTGCGTATCCCTGAAAATGAGGTCATCTCATTCAATGATGAAATAAGAGGTCATGTGTCTTTTAACAGTTCTGAGCTCGATGACAAAGTCATCCTCAAAGGCGACGGCATGCCAACTTATCACCTGGCAAACATCGTGGATGACCATCTGATGGAAATTACTCATGTGATTCGTGGTGAAGAATGGCTTTCAAGCACAGCTCATCATGTACTCATGTACCGGTTTCTGGGATGGACACCCCCTTCGTTTTCACACCTGCCCCTGATACTGAAGCCTACAGGGCAGGGCAAACTTAGCAAAAGAGACGGAGCCAGATTTGGATTTCCGGTGTTCCCTCTGTCATGGGACGGTGATCATGAGGAAGACAATTTTACCGGATTCAGAGAAGATGGCTTTTTGCCTGAAGCACTGCTCAACTTCCTCTCTCTGCTGGGGTGGAGTCCCGGAAATGACCAGGAGATGTTTACCATGGATGAACTGGTGGAAGCCTTCAGTCTGGAGAAGATTGTCAAATCAGGTGCCCGGTTTGATATCGACAAGGCTCTGTGGTTTAATCAGCAGTATATCATCCATGCTGACAACCTCAGGCTCGCTTATCTGATACAGGACAAAGCCATAGAATCAGGATACCACGTATCTGTAGAATACCTCGCTGAAGTGTGCGGACTGATGAAAGAACGGGTGCATAAGACCCATGAAATTATCTCCTCGGCCAGATTCTTTTTTGAGGCCCCGCATGTATTTGATGTGGAATCCATGAAAAAGAAATACCGGCAAGAGCACAGAAATCATCTTGAAGCCATAGGCAATATCCTGATTAAGAACGATTCGGGCGACCCGGAAACCCTAATCAAAGACCATATAGCAGCACAAAATTTAAAAATGGGTGAGATCATGCCGCTGTTGAGACTGAGTGTATGTGGCACCATGCAGGGACCCGATCTGATGAAGTCTGTCAGGCTCATCGGTAATGCTGAAAGTGGCAAAAGAATCCTGGATTCGCTCCCGGCATATGACAATCTGAGTTAAAAACTAATGACTTAAATTGGTTTTATCACCCCATAAACTGATTTAAGTCATAATTACTTATTCAGTCCACGGGAATTTTTTAATTTAGCCGATGTTTTTGGCATAAGTCAAAAAACGATTTGTCAGTATTTTTGTAGTAAGAAGTATAATCAGCGATTTCATCCAATAATCCCTTAACAAATGGACCTGCTCAAACAAAAATTTTATGAAAAGTCTGCCTCCCTCAGGGCCGACATTAAAAACATCCTTAAGGAACACGGCGAAAAACAGGTTGACACCGTGTCGATAGACCAGCTCATCGGCGGTATGCGTAGCGTCAGGAGCATGATTTGGGACACGTCCTCTTTGGACCCGGAAGAAGGCATCAGATTCAGGGGTTACAATATACCTCAGCTCAGAGACTTGTTGCCCAAAGCACCCGGAGGCAAGGAACCATTGCCGGAAGGCCTTTTCTGGCTCATGATGGTCGGCGAGGTCCCCACAGAAGACGACGTGAGATGGTTGTCATCCGAATGGAACCGCAGAAGCGATGTGCAACAGCATGTCTTTGCCACACTGGAGTCACTGCCTGCTGACACACACCCCATGACGCAGTTTAGCATCGCCGTCCTTGCCATGCAGAACGAAAGCATCTTTGCACAGAAATACGAGGATGGTATGGGCAAAAACGACTATTGGAATGCCATGTATGAGGACTCCATGAATATGATCGCCAGGCTGCCCCGTATAGCTGCATACATATACAGAAGGTCATTTAAGGGCGGCCAACATATAGCTCCCGATCCAACACTCGACTGGGGCGGTAATTTTGCTAAAATGCTCGGCTTTGAACAGCCTGATTTCTACTCTCTGATGAGGCTTTACCTGACCATACATGCTGACCATGAAGGAGGCAATGCTTCGGCACACACCATGCACCTCGTAGGCTCGACACTGAGTGACGTTTACTATTCGTTTAGTGCCGCCATGAATGCCCTGGCAGGACCGCTGCACGGACTAGCCAACCAGGAGGTGATTAAGTGGATATTTGAAATGATTGAAGAGATAGGCACCAACAATCCTACAAAAGAACAGGTCAGAACCTACATAAACGAAACCCTGGCAGCCGGCAAAGTGGTACCCGGCTACGGCCATGCTGTCCTCAGGAAACCGGACCCCAGATTTATGGCACAGAAAAAATTTGCCGAAGACAACATCAAGGACGACCCTATCGTACAGATAGTTTGGGACCTTTTCGAGATAGTTCCGGAAGTTCTTGAATCCCTCGGCAAGGTAAAAAATCCATGGCCCAATGTAGACGCACATTCCGGGGCACTGCTGGTGCACTATGGATTTACCGAGTATAACTACTACACGGTGCTGTTTGGAGTGTCCAGGGCCCTCGGTGTATGTGCCGGACTATGCTGGGACAGGGCTCTAGGCTTAGCACTCGAGCGACCCAAATCCATCACCACAGACTGGCTTAAAAAATTTGTTTCAACCAATTAATCTAACCAATCAAAAATCAAAACTGTATGAATTTTCCTGAAAATCTAAAATATACCCGAGAGCATGAGTGGATCCGCATAGAAGGTTCTGAAGCTTATGTGGGAGTAACTGATTTTGCCCAAAGTGAGTTGGGTGACATCGTATATGTAGAAGTGGAGTCTGTAGGCGAAACTCTCAAAAAGGATGATATCTTTGGAACGGTGGAAGCTGTAAAAACAACATCAGACTTGTTTATGCCCGTATCCGGAGAAGTTCTGGAATTTAACCCAGAGCTCGACGAAAGTCACGGCGACAATCCCAGCCTCATCAATACCGACCCTTATGGGTCAGGTTGGATCATCAAGGTAAAATTGTCAGACCTCTCAGAACTCGAAGGTCTGCTCAGTGCCTCAGACTACCAGGCTATGGTGGGTTGATAAAGTCGGCAGGTATTTTATATTTTTGGGGTAGAGGTTACGTTTTTTACTGAAACAGCTAGGGGTTTTGTGCAGTGTATGCATATTATCATAAAAGCATACCATGATATTCTTAACGAGATCAGTCTTTACAGTTTTACTGATGGTAATTGCCTTATTAACATCAGGACAGGAATGGTTCCATAACGGGAAAACATGGTTTTATGATGTGACCACGGGATTTGACATACCTAACTATGGAGTACATTATCAAGAGGTGACCGGCGACACCCTCATCGCCGGAAAAACATGCAAGAAACTAAAATATGTGGCCACAAACGGATTTGTATTTTTTGATTATGTGCACCAGCAGGGCAAAAA
>JAKQGD010000084.1 GCA_029573365.1 Bacteroidota bacterium
GTATTCTCAATTTTGCGAACATTATCGTAGATATCAGCAGAGCCAAAAAATATCCTATGTATTTGAACATAAGGCTGCAGACAAGATGATGGTTGACTTCGCAGGTAAGAAGCTCCAATTAGTGGATGCCGATACCGGTGAAGTGACGGCTGTTGAGTTTTTTGTAGCGATACTGCCCTGTAGCCAGTACACATATGCAGAAGCATGTATGAGTCAAAAGACGCCTGATTTTCTAGGCTGTATCGGCCGAGCATTGCATGATATAGGAGGTGTACCCCATGCAATAGTGACCGACAACCTAAAACCTGCGGTGATCAAAGCCAGTAAATTTGACCCTGAACTCAATGCAAGTATGGCAGATTTCGCAGCCCATTATGATACGGTAGTACTCCCTACACGAGCGAGGAAGCCTAAGGATAAAGCCTTAGTAGAATCAGCCGTCAACATTCTTTAAACACGCGTATATGCACCATTACATGACAAAGTGTTTCATACGCTCAAAGACCTGAATACCGCCATACGGGCACTGGTTGACAAGCATAATCAAATGCTCTTCCAGGGTAAAACGTTTAGTCGTCGACAACAATTTGACAACGTAGAGAAGGATATGCTCAAAGCATTACCTGATATGATATTTGAACTTAAAAACTATAGAGAAGCAACGGTACATCCCAATTGTCACGTAGTACTCCCGGAAGATAAACATCATTACTCTGTTCCTTACCAATATGTCGGTCAAAAAGTACAAGTTGGTTATACCAACCATTCGGTAGAGATTTATCATAAATATGAGCGTATTGCGATACATCAACGCAATCGGGTGCAGTATAAATATACCACCAATGCATCACATCTGCATCCCAAACATCAGTATTATAAGCGATGGAGTGAAGGCTTCTTCATGGATGAAGGAATAAAAATAGGGCCTGATACCCATCGGCTTGTGGAGCAGATATTTCACCAGTGTAAACATCCCGAACAAGGGTATAAGACTTGCCAGGGAGTACTCCAGTTAGCCAAAAAGTATGGTAATGACAAGGTTGAACAGGCATCACATATATGCCTGCAATACGAATTTATATCTTACAGAAAGCTTGAGTATATCCTGTCACTCCATAATTTTGAACACTTTACAGAAGATGCAGAAAGTCAATCAAGCATGGTAACCCATCATGAAAATATCCGGGGGCAATCCTACTATCAGTAAACAAACAAATATATGAATCATCAAAGTACTTTAGACACCATGCGGTCACTCCGCCTTACAGGTATGGCAGATCGCTATGCAGCCATCATGGAGTTGCCATTACACCAACATCCTGACGCTGATATCATATTGGCACAACTCATTGAAGCCGAGTATTTATATCGTAACAATCGTAAAATGCTCACTGCCGTCAAGAATGCAAAGTTCAGATATCAGGCCACTCTCAATGATATCATCTGCACACCTGAAAGAAATATCACTAAAGAACTCCTAGCGTCTGTGGCAGATTGTGCCTTTATTGACCGTGGCGAAAACATCATCATCACCGGAGCTACAGGTTGTGGGAAGAGCTATCTGGCTTCCGCTATAGGGCACCAGGCATGCACTAAAGGTAAAAAAGTAGCTTACTACTCCTTACCTAAACTTCTCAATAAACTTAAATCAGATAAGCTCGATGGAGGCTTCCGCAAAGAAATGGAACGCTTAGAAAATAAAAATCTGCTTATCCTTGATGACTGGGGACTCACACCACTGGATACAGCAGCCCGTTTGGCCCTGCTGCAAATTATTGAAGACCGGCACAATAAATATGCAACCATCATCACTTCTCAGGTACCTATATCAGCCTGGCACCAATACATTAACGAAAATACCATTGCAGATGCAATACTGGATAGAATTATCCATCAGGCACACAGGATTGAAATGACAGGTGATTCCATGCGTAAAATCAATAAATTAAAATCGCTGTAATGCCTGAACTTATTTACCTTTGCTAAACAAACCCTGTCGAAGACGAAAGAGTCATCCGACGAAAAAGTTCAGGATCTTGGGGCATCGAGCCCCATCGTTCCTGTGCAAACCCTGTCTCTGATTCAAGATGTAACCTCTGAAAAAGTAATGGGTAAGTACTTAATTTTTAGTTTTTTTTAACCACATCAAATCACAAAACAAAGTGGTTCAGTTTCGACCGGATTAGGTGGTTCAGTTTGACCGGAATTTACATCAAATTACTCAAATCTGGTTAAATACACCAGAAGCCTTATTAAACTACGACCCTTAGACAAAGTCGCAAGAGAAAACCTGAAAAATAAAATTCAATCCGAAAAAATACTAACTGATAAAGAGTGGTTGATAAAACAGTTAGAAAAATAATGGAGACAATGCCATCGCTACCTTAAAAGTAAAAAATGTTTGTAGTTAAAGTCACTTACCTCTGAAAATCTGCCTGCAGGTATTCATAATGCTTGACACAGGTTTCACTTGTAGTAAAATGAAGAATAAATTTAGTATTTGTGCTGGTTTTCCTTTTGCCTACCAGCTACCACCACCACCGCCACCAAAGCCGCCGCCAGAGCTTCCTCCCCCACCACTAAAGCCTCCACCCGACCCACTGCCGGAGGGCGAACTCGAAAAGACACTCTGTATTTCTTTCACACCACTGTCAAACGAGGCTCCAAAATCAGCTGCCGAAAATGTGTTGCCGTGGTAATACATGCCGTGAGGGGCTACATACCACTTGGGTGGCTCGGTAAGCAGCCCGTCAAATTTTTTACTCCACTGTTTGGCATAACCAAAAACCATAGCATAAGGCAGTGTCTTTTCAAAATAATCAGGGTCGTCCTTCAGCAGTCGCTCAAGCTTATCTTTCTCAGCTGCCTGAACAAACATCTTAAAGCCCAGCACCTGCTGATAAAAGTGTACTCCTTTCTCATTTTTTTTGAGCATAAGACTCGCAAACACCATGCCTGTAACTGCTGCCAGTCCCAGTCCCAGAGCTATGGCTACAGACTTCATGAGCACCGCCGAGAAGATAGCCAATAACACCAGCAGCCCTGAAGCTACCGCTGTATACACCTGCATTTTGACAGACACAGGATAATACACTCCCATGCTGTTGAGGTGGGATTTAAGTGAGGTTTTTGCTGACGAAAGGTACTGGTAAAATTCGTTTTCGAGGCTGCTGATCATCACCTTGTCACCATCTGCAAAAAGGGCCTCAAAGACGATTTTTTCATAAGGTGTGGCATCACCTGACAAATCCTTGATTCTGGTAAGCTCGTGGTCATCCTTGCCCCAAGACTTGGGTATCCTCCTGATGGTCAGATGGCCGCGGTGAGCCCAGTAAGGCAGTAAACAAAGGATATCTACATTGTCTGCTTTTTCGTCTATAATCACACCTGCCTCTGAGGGTGTAAGTTCTTTGGGGGGCAGATATTCCACCATCCTAACGATGGGATAGTCCTTGCCATACCTCCACCACATCCTGTAAAACAAGCCAGAAAAAATCAGAAATAGAAATGACCCTATACCCGTAGTTCCCCATTTCTGCCACAGCAGCTCCCATTTGCCGGGCCTCGTGACATAATCCATGGGGAGTCTGATGGCCAGAGTCATGCCTTCGCCGGGACCATATTTGCGGGTAGATGCACCCGTAAAGGTACCCATGTAATAGTTGACTGTAGCATTGCTGTCCCTCTGGCCCTCAGATCCGGTATAGATATGGTAATCACCTTCGTTCATGGTGATGGCCTGGTCCAGTTTGACACTGTAAAGCACTGTATCTATGTCAGTCTGCCAGTTGGTGCCTATGATGTTCCAGTAAAACTCCGTTTGTTCCGGGGCAAGTATAAATGCATTTTTGACCCTATACCTTATTTCATAAACCTGCACTCCTTCCACATAAATATCAGGATTACCGATTCTGATGACAAAATCATTGGATTCGTGGTAGGTCTTATAGTCAAACCCCTCCACAGAGACATCATATACTTTCATTTTTACGTCCTTACCGTCGATCCGGTAACTGACGGGGATATTGCGGTATATACCTCTTCTGGGCTGGCTAAACTCCACAGTGATTCGTTCCCTTACTTCAAAAGAGGCATCCTTACCTGCTACAGATATATCTACCTTGTATTCTTTTATGGTAAAATACTCTGCGTGCAGACCCAGGCTTAAGGTCAGAAACAACAGTGTCCACAATCTTTTCATGTATGGTGTGGCTGGGGGTTCATGGATGTGTCAAATGAAGTTAAGAGCGATGTGTCAGAACTTCACTTCAGGGTTGATCCTTTCTGCTTCGTTTTCGATTTCGAAAAAGTCAAATTTTTCAAAATTAAAGTTCTTAGC
>JAKQGD010000104.1 GCA_029573365.1 Bacteroidota bacterium
GAGAAGTACATTTTCCTTTCAGCACTTCAATACCTCTTTTGTCTGTCATACAGTTTGTGGCTCCAGGTCCAATTTTAATCCAAAACATAATCCAAACAATGTGCCACATAAAGAGTTTTTCTGCAAAGGCCATAACCATAAACAACCCCGATGGATTTCAGGGCCATAAAACCATCTACCCCACCTGCTATCCGGCAATTTCTTATCTTTGCACCATGTTTCCTAAATATAATGTAATCGTCGTCGGTGCCGGCCATGCCGGTTGTGAAGCTGCTGTGGCTGCAGCCAATATGGGTTCGCGGGTGCTTCTCGTCACCATGAACATGAACACCATAGCCCAGATGTCCTGCAATCCTGCCATGGGCGGGGTCGCAAAAGGCCAGATAGTGCGGGAAGTGGACGCTCTGGGCGGATACTCCGGTATCGTTACCGACCATTCCATGGTGCAATTCAGGATGCTCAATATGTCCAAAGGCCCTGCCATGTGGAGTCCCCGGGCACAGAACGACCGCATGATGTTCGCCTCTAAATGGAGAGAGATGCTCGAGCAGCACCCCAACATCGATTTCTGGCAGGAAACCGTCCCCGGGCTCATCGTCAAAGACAAAGTGTGCAGGGGCATAGTTACCAGCCTGGGCCTTGAAATCGAGGCCGACGCTGTGGTCCTGACCAATGGCACCTTCCTCAACGGTCTTATCCACATAGGCGAAAAACAGTTTGGAGGAGGTCGTGCCGGCGAAAAATCTGCTACCGGCATCACCGAGCAACTCATCAGCCTGGGCTTTGAATCCGGCAGGATGAAGACCGGAACCCCGCCACGCATCGACGGACGCAGTCTGGACTACTCCCGCATGGAAATACAGCACGGCGACGAAAATCCCGGCAAGTTTTCCTACACGGATACACCTGCCATCACCCGTCAGCTACCCTGCCACATAACCTATACCAGCGAAGAGGTGCACGATACCCTCAAGGAAGGTTTTGACCGGTCTCCCATGTTCAATGGCCGCATACAAGGTCTCGGGCCCAGATACTGTCCCTCCATAGAGGATAAGATAAACCGCTTTTCCGACAAAGAAAGGCATCAGCTTTTTGTGGAGCCCGAGGGATGGAACACCTGCGAGATTTATGTCAACGGCTTCTCATCCTCGCTGCCCGAAGATGTCCAGTACAAGGCTCTCAGAAAAGTGCCCGGCTTTGAAAACATGAAAATGTTTCGCCCCGGCTACGCCATTGAATACGATTATTTCCCACCGACCCAGCTCAACATTAACCTGGAGACCAAGCTGGTCAGAAACCTGTTTTTTGCAGGACAGATCAATGGCACCACAGGTTATGAAGAAGCTGCATGCCAGGGACTCATAGCCGGCCTCAATGCCCACCTTGCGGTGAAAGAGCAGGAGCCTTTTATCCTAAAAAGGTCCGAAGCCTACATAGGAGTGCTCATAGACGACCTCGTCAATAAAGGGACCAACGAACCTTACCGCATGTTTACCTCCCGTGCTGAGTACCGTATCCTCCTGCGTCAGGACAATGCTGACATCAGGCTTACGCCCAAAGCATATGCTCTGGGCATGACAGGCATGGATGAAAGAATGGAAAGAGTAGACGTTAAAGTAAACAACGTCGCCAGAATAGAACGTCATTTTGACGAGATGAGCATCGATCCCGACCTGGTAAATACTTTTCTGGAATCTGTAGACTCCTCACCACTAAAACAAAAGGTAAAGGCCCGGTCCGTACTTACACGGCCCAACATCGGTATCAGTGACCTCCGCAGTGTTTTGCCTGTTATGGAGCAGTACCTTGCACAGTTTGATGATGAAACGATCACCATAGCCGAAATAGGCATGAAATACGAAGGCTATATCAAAAAAGAGCAGGAAATGGTAGAAAAGATGGATCGCCTCGAGGAGGTCAGGCTGTCTGACAGCTTTGATTACAGGTCCCTCAAAAGTCTTTCCATTGAGGCCCGCGAAAAGCTGGAAAAAATCAGACCCCGCACCATTGGCCAGGCAAGCAGGATCAGCGGTGTATCCCCGTCTGACATATCTGTGCTGCTTGTGTACGTGGGAAGGTAAGCACCCCCACCATTACATCTCTTCGCCAAATGCTGTAGGCTCCGCTTCCGAGATTACCATGGGCACTTCGTCCTTAATCTTTTTTTGTAGGGCTGGAGACAGGTCTGACCATACTTTACCATATTTCGTCATGGCCAGTTCCTCCCATATTTCCTTATAAGCAGATTTGAGTGCATCATAGGCCTCGAGGTAGGTACCATAGGGTGTTCCCCTGTCGTTTTTAAGTGTGATGACCGCATTGCGTGGACTTTCGGCGAAAGTCGGATCATGATATGGGTTGAAAACAAAGAGTTTCGCCTTTTCTTTTAACTGTCCTACATCTGTGGCTTCACCCCGGACCAGAAGAGAACCTGTTGCATTGACAAAGACCTGGAAAATATTTCTTTGCTTTACGTCTATGGGAGGAGGAGGTTCGGGAGCCCATTCCGGGAGTCTGACCAGTACGCCTTTGTCCTCAGATATGGTAGTAGTTACCAGAAAAAATATAAGCAGCAGAAAAGCTATGTCTGCCATGGAACCTGCATTGATCTCATTGCTGAGCCTTCGTTTTGTTGCCATAAGTTGTCACTGTTTTTTATGTAATGTGATCGGATAGCAACACAAATCTGGAGTACCTGAAGCTTCAAACCCACCGCAAAAGTGTGTTTGGTATTAAGATGATGGTTTTAAGAGTTTTGGTGTTTGCAACACAATTAATAAGTCCTGAAATATGCCTTTCGGCGAATATTTGTAATTTTTTCATGGCCATCACTTGGATAATTTGTGATCAAAAGATATGTTTGCACCATGAATAGGCACCATTCCACATTTGCTGGCTTTTATTTTTGGTACTTTTATTTCTGTGAAATGAGGTAACAGAAGGCCTGTTTGTAGATGTGTCGATTATATAAAAGGAGTTCTGTTACAAAAACAGGCTCCTTTTTTTGTTTTGAATATTTTTTAATCGCAATGTGTATGACAAATGACGGTTTCAAGGCAGGCATCCAGGGTTATCCCGGCTCCTACCACGCCATAGCAGCCAGACAATACTGGCAAGATGCCCCTCTGACGCTGGTGCCTGCAGATTCCTTTGACCACCTTGCTGCCATGCTCCGTGACGGGAGCACCGATGTGGCTGTTATGGCCATAGAAAATTCCATAGCCGGCTCCTTACTGCAGAATTACAGGATACTCAGGGAAAACGGTTTTTGGGTTTCAGGAGAAATATACCTCCGTATCAAACACAATCTCCTGTCTCTTCCCGGCACAAAACTGTCTGACATCACTGAGGTGGCTTCGCATCCCATGGCCCTAAACCAGTGTCTGGAGTTTCTCCATGGTTTTCCCTCCTGGAAGCTGGTGGAATCTGAAGACACCGCCCTCAGTGCCCTCAGACTATCCCAAAGCCGCATACACAACCAAGCCTGTATAGCCAGTGAAGATGCTGCGTCCCTGTATGGAATGCAAATCCTGGCCCGGGGCATAGAAACAAACAAGGCCAATTATACCCGTTTTTTTATAGTCAACCGCCAAAGGACTGACATAGACCCGGCAGCAGACAAAGCCTCGGTTTATATCAGGATTCCGGACAGGAAGGGACAGCTGCTCAAGGTCTTGCAGGTCATAGACAACCACCATCTCAATATGAGCAAGCTGCAGTCGTTTCCGGTTCTGGGCAGCTTCAGAGAGTACTTTTTCCATATTGACATAGAATTTGACCACATACATCAATATATCGGCCTCAGGTCCGAACTCGAGTCTCTGACCTTTGAATACGAGGAAACGGGCATTTACAGACGGGCTGATGTCACGTCGATCATTGAAAAACAGAAAAAATACCGTCAACCATTATGACAGTCCCTGCCGAAAGACTCAAAGAGGTCACCACTTACTATTTTGCCCGTAAACTGGCAGAAATTGACACCATGAATAAGGACGGACAGGCCATGGTCATCAATTTGGGAATAGGCAGCCCCGACCTTCCGCCTCATCCTTCGGTCATCGAAGCTCTGCACAGATCATCACTCTCTGCCGATGCCCACAAATACCAGCCGTATAAAGGTACGGCTGCCCTGCGAAACGCTTTTGGCAATTGGTACCTTCGGCATTTTGGCGTGGAGGTTGATGCTGACAAGCAGATACTGCCCCTGATCGGATCCAAAGAAGGAGTTATGCATATCTCCATGGCATTTGTCAATCCGGGCGACCAGGTCCTTGTACCGGATCCAGGCTATCCGTCATACTCTATGTGTACCCGTCTGGCAGGTGGCGTTCCCGTAACCATGCCCCTCGAAGAAAAGCTGGGATGGAAGCCTGACCTTAAAAAGCTTCCTGACCAGGACCTTTCGAGAGTCAGGCTTATGTGGGTAAACTACCCCAATATGCCTACAGGGGCAGTGGCCGATGTCGCTTTTTTTGAAGAGCTGATTTCTTTTGCCGCAGAGCATGACATCCTCGTTTGCCATGACAATCCATATGCCTTCCTTCTCACTGATACACCCGTCAGTATTTTTAATGTCCGGGGGGCAGCAAAGCAGGCTCTCGAACTGACATCTCTCAGCAAATGCTACAATATGGCCGGATGGCGGGTAGGGGCCGTGACCGGCAACAAGGAGTATATCGATGCTGTGCTTGCTTACAAAAGCAACATGGATTCCGGCATGTTCAGGCCTGTACTCGATGCTGCCGTCGTAGCCCTGGGCCTTGGGGACGATTGGATTACAGAACTGAATAAAACCTATGCGGCAAGGAAGAAGGCCGCTTTTGCCATCTTCGATCAACTGGGCCTGGAGTACAACCCTGATGGAGCGGGTATCTTTGTCTGGGGCAGGATTAAAGACAATCACCACGA
>JAKQGD010000141.1 GCA_029573365.1 Bacteroidota bacterium
CGGCCTTCCATCATACGGCCTGTCTGTTCGTCTACTATCTTGACCTCTTCATTGATGACAACATATTCCTGATCCTTGTCAAAGAGTGTGTAAGCCTTCAAGAGCTGTTGTGTGGCGTGAAGTCTCCTGGACTTGAGGGCATAATCCTGGATCATCGTTTCCTTTTCATCATTGAGCTTGACTCCATCCCTGTTTTCACGGCTGGTAAGCTCCTGTATTTGTTGTGTGATATCCGGCAATATAAAAAAGGAAGGGTCGTTTTCGCCTCTTGACAGATATTCGATGCCCTTTTCGGTAAGTTCTACCTGACGGTTTTTTTCGTCTATGGTAAAGTACAGCGGTTGGTCAGCCACATGCATGTTTTTGGATTGTTCCTGCATGTAGAAGTTTTCTGTTTTTTGCAGGATGACCTTGATGCCGTCCTCGCTTAAAAACTTGATGAGTGGCCGGTATTTTGGCAAAGCCCTGTACACCCTGAATAAAGCAAGACCTCCGCCGCCTTCTTCCACGCCGGTATTACCTTCCTTGATCAGTTTTCTGGCTTCGGCCAGATGTTCGGTGGCTTGTTGCCTCTGTATATTAAAGAGTCTTTCGATCTTTGGTTTTAACTCTATGTATTCCTGCTCTTCCAAGCCTTGAGGCACCGGCCCTGAGATGATGAGAGGCGTCCGGGCATCGTCTATGAGTACTGAGTCCACTTCGTCGACCATGGCATAATGATGTCCTCGTTGTACGAGCTCATCCATATCCCTGACCATGTTGTCGCGGAGATAGTCAAAACCAAATTCATTGTTTGTTCCGTATGTGATGTCGCATCTATAAGCGGCCACCCTTTCCGGCGAATGTGGCTTATATTTGTCAATACAGTCTACAGTCAGCAACAGAAACTGGAATATAGGCCCGACCCACTCACTGTCCCTTCGTGCAAGGTAATCGTTGACAGTCACGATGTGCACGCCCTGGCCCGAAAGCCCGTTCAGATATGCCGGCAAGGTAGCTACGAGGGTCTTACCTTCACCTGTTGCCATCTCGGCTATTTTACCATCGTGGAGTACCATGCCGCCTATGAGCTGAACGTCATAGTGAAGCATGTTCCAGGTGATGTCGCCGCCAGCTGCTTTCCAGCTGTTTTTCCATATGGCCCTGTCACCGTCTATACTCACAAAATCCCTGGTCACAGCCAGGTTTCTGTCGTGGTCAGTCGCAGACACGGTGATCGTCTCGTTTTGCATAAATCTGCGTGAAGTTTCTTTGACCACTGCAAAGGCCTCAGGGCGGATCGATCTCAGAATTTCCTCGAGGTATTTGTTTCTTTCTTTGCGTATTTTATCAACTTCGTTGTAAATCTCCTCCTTTTTGATGAAGTCCTCTTCGTTGCGTGCGTTATTTACCAGCACTTCAATGTCTCGGTCTATATCTTTAAGGCTTTCATTGATTCTTTGTCTGAATTCCAGTGTCTTGTTTCTCAGCTGGTCATTGGTCAGGGACTGATATTCCTGGAAAAATTTGTTTACCCTGGCAACGTCATCAGAATAACCCTTTACATCCCTGTCGTGCTTGTTGCCAAAAATATTTTTTAGAAAATTGAACATGAAATTATTTTTTATAAATGGTCAGAGGATATTTATATGAAACCAATCCCTCCTGTTTAGGATCACAAAGATATTGATATATTAGAATAATTTGATGTCTAAAATCATACCACGCCGTCCTTTATGACATTTTGGCATATGTTTCATGAACAATTGTGTCTTTTGACAAATGAAATTGAATTTGGCTGCTGGTTATGTCAGATATCATGTATATTAGCGTTATGAAATGGCCTTCGTCATATTTACGTTTAGCCTGTATGGGTGTATGGTTCCTTGTAGCCCTGCGTCCTTTAACTGTCTTGGCACAGCAACCATTTACCTGCAAAGGACAATATTATCTGAGTCTCACCAAAAGCGGCAATCCGAGTTCAGGGCTCTTTGAAGTCAGGTTTTCTCAAAACGGCCAATCTGTCTTTCTGGATACCATTTCCCCATCCATAGGGCTGGTGCTTAATGCCATGGGGTACCGCATCACTGATAATCTCATTTATGGCATGGATCCCGGTCAGGCCAGGCTACGCAAAATAGGTGCCGACGGAATGGCAGTGGACCTGGGGCGGCCTCAGGGCATCCCGGTAGGGCCTCTTTACTATGCAGGCGATGTTACACCTGACGGCCGTTATCTACTGCTGATAGGGCTGGGAGGTCAGGCAAATCAAATCGTCAGAGTGGACCTCGAGGACCCTATGTACACATGCAGTTTTGTACCGATGCAGGTCAGCGGCGTAGGTATTGTAGACATAGCTTTTGACCCATTTACAGGCATACTTTACGGGCACGATCTCAGCAACAAACGTATGGTGATTGTCGATCCTTTGACAGGTGCTGTAGATACTTCATTTCCGGTGCAGCCGCAGGTAGACCAGCTAGGGGCCCTGTTTTTTGATTCTTTTGGCAATCTTTTTGGGTACGGGGCCTATGGTACTCTGGTGCAGGATAAATTTGTCGCCATAGACAAAAAGACGGGAATTATCACCTTGCTGGCACAGGGGCCCGTGTCTTCCGGTCAGGACGGATGTGCCTGTCCGTATACCCTGGAACTTCAAAAGACGGTGACACCTGAAGTGGCCCATCCCTGTACTGAGGTGGTTTATAATTTTATAGTGAGCAATGGTTCTGGTATTTTGCGAAGCGGCATCACACTGACCGACTCCATGCCCAAAGGTTTGCTAGTAAAGGAAATCATTCATAATCCTTACGGAGGCACTGTAAGTATTAATGAAAATATTCTGTCCATCACCGGTATGGATGTAAATGTAGGAATCGATACCATCAAAGTGCTTGTCGAGGCCGGCCCCGGCACCCTCGGGATTTACCGCAATCAGGCAACACTGACAGGTTTACCGCTGGCTTTGGGCAGCTTTACACTGTCCGACAATCCTGCTACTTTCCTCGAAAAAGACAGTACAGATCTGCTTATCACACCATGGGACCTCAGCTTCCTCTCTGACGAATATCATGTATGTGCAGGCGACAGTGTCAGGGTGGACGCTACAGTCTATGGTATATCCGTTTTGTGGGACGATGGTGATACCCGTCCTGTGAAATGGCTGCGGTCACCGGGCCGTTACCGACTCAAGGCCTCCTCTTTGTGCGAAGATAAAATTGTGGACATTACCGTTTCGAGCGACTTGTTTTCGCTCGATATTCTGGAGGATTCGATAACTGTCAATCTGGGAGAATCTGCAGCATTTACCACTGCTTACAATGCTTCCGGTACTGGTGTAGTTTTTTTATGGTCTTCTGACAATCGCCAGGAAGTACTTTGTCCTGAGTGCCCGCAAACTTCAGTAGTTCCACTGGAAGATGGTTACTACAGTCTGTTAATGCAAAATGATGAGGGCTGCAAGGCTAAAGACCAGGTATTTGTGCGTGTGGTCAAAAAAAGGGATGTTTATTATCCAAACATCATATCGGCCAATGGTGACGGCAGCAACGACCGTTTTTTCCTTACGGGAAATGCACAAGCTGCTAGGGGAGTGTATCTGTGGATTTATGACAGATGGGGCAACAAGGTTTTTGACTCTTACTATTTTGAATTGAACGACTCAGCTGCAGGATGGGATGGAACATTTAAAAAAGTGCCCGTAGTGCCGGGAGTATATACCTGGACAGGCCAGTTGCAGTATATCGATGGTTTTGTACAGTTCCTAAAAGGTGACCTTACCGTCATCAGATAAGACGGCATCCTTCCATAGTAGTTACCGGGATCTATCTCTCCAGATGCACCGCACTTCCTTTGCTTTTTTTTTGATTTCTAACAGGACCAAATCACCAATTTCCACTGAAGGCTGTCGGGCTTAACCTCAATCTCTCTTACTCACTAACTGAACAAATCACCAAACGACAAAGTCACTTTATTAACAATGTCTTTGTCGGGAACCAGTTCAGGGGCGTGGTGTGGTTTTTTGCGGGCGTCAATGATCAGGCTGCCACCGCAGCCCCAGTGTTTAAACTCTGTAAAACTGTCAACGCCGTAGATGTCATGGGATGGATTGGACCGTGTAAACGTTACCCATAAAAAGTTATTCAGGGTAGCCGCTGTAAATTCTGAATCATCGGAGACCACTACCAGGGGAAAGCCGGAAAGATCTTGTGAGCGGAGGTAAGATTCCAGGTTTTTCATTTCCGCGAAAGCGGTATCATACGACTCAAAGGACTTCATTGAAATGCCCAGAATACCTGGCAGAATGACTTTGATTGAAGTGTCACTGACGAATCCTGATGCAGGTGCAAAACGCTCACCCAGTTGCCTTCGTTTGTTTCCCCGACATGCCATGACCACCTTTGATCCACCGTTCCAGCTGTCACCGGAATAATCAAGCGTGTCAATCGTTGTTTTGGTCTGAAAATGAAGGTCCCTACGCCAGTCCACACGTTCCAGAAAATGGCAAAAAAAGTCTGGAATGTTATGACAGGCAAGCTCAGGGACATCGTCGGCAGCTATGATGAGGTACTTGGCCAGAGATGTCTGTCCCGAGCCCAGGATTCTGTTGGCTATGGTCAGAATTTCTTCAGGTCCGGCATCTCGGAAGGGCATGTATCGTTCGCGGCCTATAGCCAGCAACAAAGGGTGTACGCCGGCAGCATCTACCGCATGTATCTCTTTA
>JAKQGD010000150.1 GCA_029573365.1 Bacteroidota bacterium
AATCAAAAGACCTGACAAGCCGCATGGTGGCTTCGGTTATGCCACCCGGAAACTCCACAGTAACGGCATCTTCTGCCAAATGGTATATTATGGCCACAAATCTGATAATTGTCGATCAAAAGAGTGAAAATACCACATTACCGCTGCATTCATCCACAAAGGTTAAATAAAAAAAACTGCCTCTCAAATTTAGGGAGGCAGTTTGAATCAGAACTTGTGCAATGTCGTTTCTGGTTTACGGAATTGCTTGAGAGGTTCTTTTTATTCTATCATTACCATCCTTATGGTGGCTGTGGACTCAGAGGTTTTTAAAGTAAGGAGGATTACTCCTGACTTCCTTCCTGTCATGGATTTGTTTATGGTCCATTCGTGTGTTCCGCTTTTAACGGTTACCCTACTGCGGTTAAGCACCTTGCCATCTATGTCAGAAAGCGTCATTTCTACTGTATCATCTATAGGCAGATAATAACTCACCGTTGTCTGGTCGCTGAATGGGTTTGGCACATTCTGAGAAAGACGGAGTACATTTGCAGCGGCAGGAGTGGATTCTGACCCAAATTGCAGCCTGAGTCCTCTTGCAGATAAGTCTCCTTCTGTCACTTCGGGGCTTAGTCCGTCCTGAGTAAGGGTAATCAGATTACTTATCAATCCATCAACTTCCGGCGTTACGACCAGCTCGAAAAGTACATCATCGGGTTTGAGGGAAATGGCAGACTGAGCATTCCAGCTGATGTTTATGGCGTTTTTGCCTGCATCGGGCATGATATGATAATTTGATTTGTTGATGTCCAGAGTCCCTGCTTCTATACCTTTTATCTGCACCCCATCTGCCGCGGTCAATGACATTTGAAGCCCCATAACCGATGAAATGCTGCCTGCCCTGACCGGAATCCTGATCGTTTTACCACTGATGATGGTTATATCTGTGATACCGGCGGAATGAAAGTCTTCCCTGGCAGACAGATGCGGGTCTTTGGCACCTGCAGATGCATTCATATTGACATCGCCCACCTTTATACCAGTAAAATCATTGGTATATCGTGCATCAGGCTGGGCTGTAAAATATGCCTGACGGGGCCATTCCCATGGAGTCAGGTCCTCGTTTCCTTCCTGATTGTGTACAAATACCCATGAAGTATTTCGTGACAATGATGATGTCTGTCCGAGTATGAGCTTACGCAATTCTGTAAGGTCTGAGGCCGTCACCTTGCCATCGGCATTGGCGTCAGCTGCAAGAAGAAGCATTTTATTTTCAAGTGGCTGCAAGCCCAGAATATGTCTTTGTATCAAAACAAGGTCAAGCGTAGAAACTCCATTTAACCAGTCTCCGTCTTTGCCTGCTGATACTACATATGGCACTTCAGGCAGGAAGTTGGAATGACTGTATGCTCCCAGAGCACTGGTCTGGCTGTTAAATGTCTCTCCCGCCAGATCGTCCCTGAAAGTGATGGTCACACCTTCCATGGGCAAGTCCCTGACACTTTCTACTGTACCGTCGGCTACAATATTTCCTGACTGGCCACAGATACCGCTGTTGTCCTGTATCTTGATTCTGACTGTGCAGTAATCGCTGTTTCCGGCTTCATCCCACACAAACTCTGTAACTTCCTGGATACCCAGATCCTGACAAGTAAATATTCTGGCCGATGAACAAGCTACAGGATCCCAGTATTCTGCATCTCCGCTCAGATACTCTGCTTCTGTGGTCTCTACAGACACACCGTTTACGTTTTTATAGTAATGGGCCCTGTTTAGAGAAACCGGAGAATTAGGACCAAAAGTAAACCGCAGCTTGGTGTTGCAATTGTCAAAAGCTCCCAGATTGTAATCTTTGGCCCATATGGCTACCTTCAAATTGGTAGGCATAAGCACTGTTACCAGCTCGGATATACAATACGGTGTAGGTTTCTTGGCATCCCTGACATTGACTATCTGTGTACAGGCTGCTGTGTTTCCGCATTTGTCTTCAACGGTCCATCTCATTTCGTGGAAGCCTACGGTCATATTTTGACTCAGAATTCTCGAATTGACCACCGCACCATTGTCGATGGAATAAGTATATATCAGCTGGTCTGAAGGGGTACAGGTATCATCGCCGTTTCCGGAAAGGGTCACCAGCCTTGAACAACCTTCGGTCACATTGACAATGGTATCCCGGCAGATGGCACGAGGCTTCTCGGTGTCTATGACTTTGATGATTTGCTGGTAATTCCTGACTGATCCGGGAGTGCTGAGGTCAAATTTACACCAGTCAATCACAGTCCAATGCCTTATGATCTTAAAACATGCGTCTTCTACTACATTGAATACCTGATCGGTATAAGAAACAGCCACCTGACTGCATCCTGTATTTGTCCATGTGGGATATCCTCCGGTATCGGGGTTTGTCGGCCCAAAATCACCTGCATTCATACATTTGTTTATGAGTGTGACATGTCCCGGAAATACCACAGAATTAAGGTCAAAAGGAGTAAGATTTCTGATATGAATTTTTTGAGTACAGGCATTGACAACTTTGTTGGTACCATTTTCCCTCACTTGCCAGGTTCTGAATATGGTTTTTTCGCCACAAGTATAATCTGCTGTTGAGTCTATGGGACCAGCCAGATAATATACCGGACAAGGTGATGTAAACGTGGCAAACATCTTCAGGGCTTCGGCAGAATAGTCGGCTTCGCAATCCAGGGTCACATCTCCCGGACAATTAATGGACGGAATAACCTTTTGTTGTATTTCCACCGTAGTCATACAGGTGTTCATGTTATCTGAGGCATCAATGACCAGCAGCTCGACCTGCTGGGTATTGTTAATCTGATCTTGGCAGCAGAAATCCACAAAGGTGTAATAACTGTTGCCGTTGAAATTGGCAACAAAGACAGCATCATCCGGAAGGCCGCAGTTGTTTGACATTCTTCTTATTCCATAAGTAACTTTGGAGCAGTTGTCATGGCTACCATCATCGATGGTTTTGGCAAAAAGCCTTGCTCTGCCTTGTGCATCCAGGCTTATGACTGTGTATTCGTCGCAGACAGGTGTAGGCACAACTACGTCCCTGACATTGATTTCTGCAAAACAATAAGAAAGGTTTTCGCAGGCGTCGATGACGGCATACCTGATCCATGTCTTGCCGGCAGGCAAACCCGTGATGGTGTATTTTGTTCCGTCAAACACCAGATTGTCAGTTACATAGACTCCGTTTGCAGGCGGTGTTCCATCATCAGTCGCAACAAGGTATGCCACTGTCCATGAAGTTTCATTACAGTCATAATCCACGACGGGAGCAGGAACAACAAAGTCCGCACTGCATGAATGGCCATCCATAAGGATTTCGTATACTTTGTTCTGCGGGCAAATCAGTTCCGGTCCTTTTGTATCCTTGACGGAAATAAGTTGTGTGTGTTTGAGTATGACTCCACTGCACCAGTCGAGGACGGTCCAGCTTCTGGCTACTTTATAGGAAACGCCACACAGCTGAATAATCTGGTCGCTGTAAGTAAGATTGATCTTGCAATGACCCTGCAGGTTGTCCTGGTCTACAGGGTACACCGGAAATCCATACAAAGTAGGCAGACCGGTAATATCTGTACCGGGCACATTTTCTGCATTTGCATCCGTGCATTCATACACTTTGTTATCGGGCCAGACGATGTCATTTATGTCGGCTGTGTGGTAGTACACATGGAAGGTACACGGAGCCGAAGTATTGCCTCTGGAGTCCTTTGCAATATAAGTGAGGGTCCTCACCGCAATCACACCGTCTTCCCTGCTGCATTCCAGTTCTTCAAACACATCAGAAACAAGAGCAATGGTAGCTCCGGGATCACAGGCATCAGAAAACGACGGAACCGGTGGTGTAAACCATATATTGGCACAACTGATATTGTAATCTTCAGGACAGTCTATAACAGGAGGAAGCTTATCCTCTATTCTGACGGTACTCCAGCAGGAATTACCGTTTACTATATCGATCACCGATACTGTCAGAGTCTGACCCACATACTGGGCAGTCACCGGATTGGGTACAGGATTGCCATTGGCGTCCTTGATAGAGATAATGAGCCTGTTGGTTAATCTTGCAGCCTCGAGGACCATTTCAGGTGTAATGAGCACTTGACAATTGTCATCCATAGATATGTTTACCAGGTCATTACACACAAGCACGGGCTCGTCATCCAGTTCTATCCTGGCTATGGACGAAATGGCTGCACATGACCTTTGTTGGTCGTCAGGATCTGTGACCAGCACTCTGAACTGAGCCCCTGCAAGGGATTCGGTGACTTTATCTATACAGTATTCTGTACCGGTTGCCCCCGGAATGTCTTCATAAAATGTTCCATTCCATTGCTGCCACTGATATGCAAAGTTTATATTATAGGAAGGATCGGTTTCTACCTCCAGACAGAGGTTTTCCTGATCTACCACAGCAACCTGGCTTTCAGGGCTTTGAGTAATTGATGCCATGGCAGTAAAGTCCAGGGTAAGAACAGATACTCCTATACATCCATCCAGGGATACAAGCCTTGCAAAGATCTCCACTTCCTGGTCGGCAAAAACCCTCAGGTCCCCTTGTGGAGTTAGAATGCCATTGGAACTGTTATTACCGCCCGAGCCGATGGAAAATATAATTCTTCCCGTGATAGAGTGTGTTCCGTCCATGGCATCCATGTATGTATTATGAAAGGAGGCCACGAGATTTCCGGCATCATTTATGGCGATGCCATCACCGTTTCCGTCAGGATCCAGGACGTCACGGTTCTGAGGCGTATTGAGAAGCAGGCCATCAGTTCTGGTTCCAGAGTCTACACATTGCTGCTTATCCACCTCATTGCCCTTCAGCTGGCATATGGTTACAACTGCATAATCTATGCGGTCTTCGTCATCAGGGTCGTCATTTCTGTCACATATTTCAGGAAAATTTGATGCATTTTCGCCGTCACATAATTCATTGTCCCTTTCGGTACTTTTTGTATCAGGTGTATCAGGAATATAATCATCTTCGTCAATGGGCTTATCCTTTATGCGTCCATTTTCGGTCACTGATGAATAATTGCTTATTTCAGCAAAATTGACCATATAATTGCTGGAAGTAGCAGACTTTATTCTTAAAAATACTTTCAGTCGTTTGCTTGCTCCAGCAGGCAGTGATGTTACCGCTGTTGTCAATGTGTTACCGGGCCCTGCCTGCCAGTCATTTTCGTTACCGGTATTGGATTTTTCATTTTCATCCTGCAGGTATTCCATGTTCTGGTCCAGAATATCAGTAATGGTCAGATTTACAGCATCCACATCTCCTTGATTAAAGATATCAAGGTAAAATGCTACGGAATCACCCGGGTAATATTCCTTTGAAGGCAGAGCGACTTCTTTGCGTATAGCAAGGTCAAAGCACGAATGTAAAACTACGGTTGAAATAGTACTGCCTGTACATCCGTTTTTATCGGTCACAATGACTCTGATACTAACATCACCCGGCTTGAGGCACCAGGCATCAAAATCCATATAATCATTGTCAGGATCCCAGGCCAGATTACCACTGACCGCTCCAGTGCTTCCAGCATCCACAATTGACCACTCATATGTATAGGTTCCATTTCCACCGATTGCATCTGCTGTGAGTTGTTCTGTAAAATCCAGACATATGTTTACTTGATTTACGGAGACGGACAATGGTTGAGGCTGCTTAACTTCAATAGTACATGTGGAGGTACAATTTTTTGCATCAGTTACTGTAAGATTATATGTTCCAGCACTTAATCCTAAAATGGCGTTAGAAGTACTCGTGGTAGGGCCAACGGTCACGTCATTACTCCACTTGTAAGTATATGGTGGTATACCACCTGACACCGTAGCATCCACACGGCCATTTCCGTTATTAAAGCATCCGAGATCAGTATTAATCAAAGAGCATGTTAACTTTGGTGGCTGTCTTAGTATAAATTGACAACTCTCGATACACCCATTTCCATCCTTTACATATATTGTGTATCCTTTAGACAACACATTGGGGTCTGTACCTACTCCGAGTCCACTAAAAGTGGGTGAATTTTGAAATGGGCCTTCCTTACTCACTATACTAAAACTCAATGGCTGAGTAGCATTTGACCCAACCACCACAGTACGGGTCATATTCAAAGTACCAAAACAAGACAAAGACGTATCCTGAGGCGAACAATTTAA
>JAKQGD010000155.1 GCA_029573365.1 Bacteroidota bacterium
GCAACCATACATGCCAGCAAAGTGGCAGCTCCCTGGCCATATACCAGATATATAATATTAAATCCTGATTTTAAATCCGATATCCAGGACAAATAACCCAGTATGAAAATCATAAATACTTTGTCAAGAGCTGAAAACAAACTGTCGGCTCTGTAGTAGCCCATGCCTGCAATCGCTCCTCTGAGCACCATGTACAAGGAGGTAAGTGCCAGACTGATACTGATAAAAAAAGCCATTTTCTGGTCGGCAAATCCCAGCAGGAAAGTGGCCACCACAACCACCAGGCTAAATATAAAAGAGAATAGCAGTTTTATCTGTATGATGCTTCCCAGATGGTTTTTTATGGAGTTTCTGTTTTTTGGTATGTACTGGGCGTTCCAGTTTTGCAAGCCGGGGTCATTGACAAATTGGAAAAGGAAGACAAAATTGAGATAAAAAAAATAACTGCCATACGCCTGAGTGCCGGTAAGGTTCTGTATATGTGCGTCCACACCAAAGATATACAGAGGTTTTACCAGAAAGTTGATTAAAAATAGGAGGATGATATTTATTAAAAATTCACGCTTCACCTGATGACACGACTAGGTTTTTCTTTGTGTTTGAAAATTACTTTTCTGACCGCGATAAAAAGCAGTATAGGTCACAAATCTAATTACTTTTTGTGGTAGACGGCAATGGGATCTATTTTTTGATAAGTCAAGTAATGGAGTATAGGTATGAAAGTCACTTGGATTTTTTGTTTTATTTGCCAATAAATTTACTTTTGTGCCCTTATTCACATTCATTTAATAATTTTTAACAGATAATCAACAAAACATGGGACAAAACATCATCTATTTGATTCCTGTCTTTGGGGTGCTTGCGTTGCTTTTTACATACTGGAAAAGTGCATGGGTTGCCCGGCAGGAAGTAGGAACCGATAAAATGGCAAAAATTGCAGACAGCATTGCTACCGGTGCTATGGCTTTTCTAAGGGCCGAGTACAAGGTATTGGCAATATTTGTAGCTGTAGTTGCGATCCTTATGGGATTCAGCGGTACCATGGAAGGTTCATCTCCTCTGGTGGCAGCAAGTTTTATAACCGGTGCTATTTGTTCAGCACTTGCCGGCTTTATTGGCATGAAGGTAGCCACCAAGGCCAATGTTAGAACCACCAATGCAGCCAGAACCAGTCTTGGCAAAGCTTTGGAAGTAGCTTTTGCAGGAGGCTCCGTTATGGGTATGGGAGTGGTAGGACTTGGCCTTCTGGGTCTGGGTTCATTATTTTTTCTGTACAACAACATGTGGGCAGGTGATATCAACAAAGTGATAAGTGTTCTCACCGGATTTTCTTTTGGTGCGTCTTCCATTGCTTTGTTTGCTCGTGTAGGTGGCGGTATTTATACCAAAGCCGCAGACGTAGGAGCTGACCTTGTAGGTAAAGTAGAGGCAGGCATCCCTGAGGATCACCCTTTAAACCCAGCTACCATAGCTGACAATGTGGGCGATAATGTAGGTGACGTGGCCGGTATGGGTGCCGACCTGTTTGAATCATATGTAGGGGCCATTGTGGGTACTATGGTACTTGGAGCGGTTTTTGTTGGAACGACTGGTTTTGACGCTACCAATGATTTCAACGGTCTCAATGCGGTGCTTCTGCCTATGGTACTTTCGGGTGTGGGTATTATTACCTCAATCCTGGGTACCTTCTTTGTTAAAGTGGCTGAAGGTGGCAATCCACAAAAAGCCCTGAACAGAGGAGAATTTATTTCAGCGGCTATCATGCTTATAGCCACCTATTTTATTGTACACTGGATGCTTCCAGAAAGCTGGACCGATGCTTCTGGTTTTACATATACTCCATTTGGTGTATTTATAGCCGTGATTATTGGATTGATAGCAGGATTGTTGATAGGTATTGTTACTGAGTTTTATACCGGCACAGGTACAAAGCCGGTAAAATCTATAGTAAATCAGTCACTGACCGGATCTGCTACTAACATTATCGCAGGTCTGGGTGTGGGCATGCAGTCAACAGCTATACCTATTTTGATTCTTACAGCAGGTATCATCGGTGCACATCACTATGCTGGCCTGTATGGTATTGCCATTGCAGCGGTAGGTATGCTTTCAAACCTTGGTATTCAACTGGCAGTAGATGCTTATGGCCCGATATCTGACAATGCAGGTGGTATTGCCGAAATGGCCAACCTGCCCAAGGATGTCAGACAAAAAACCGACAAGCTCGACGCAGTAGGAAACACCACAGCAGCGATAGGAAAAGGATTTGCCATCGGATCAGCTGCTCTTACAGCACTGGCACTTTTTGCAGCATTTATGACCACCGCAAAGCTGACTTCAATAGATGTCTCTAACCCTAAAGTGATGGGAGGCTTGCTTATCGGGTCCATGTTGCCTTTCCTATTCTCTGCATTGGCCATGAATGCCGTAGGCAGGGCAGCCATGGACATGATCCAGGAAGTGAGAAGGCAGTTCTCGTCTATTCCCGAGCTGGCGGCTGCACTCAGCGTCATGAGGAAAAATGAAGGTGTCGATCAAAAAAACTGGTCAGATGCTGACAAAAATACCTTCGACAAAGCTGACGGGAAAGCCGAATATGGCAAATGTGTGGAAATTTCAACCAAGGCTTCCATCCGAGAAATGATTCTACCCGGAGTGTTGGCGGTGGCTTCTCCAGTTCTTATAGGATTCTTAGGTGGCAAGGAAATGCTAGGAGGTCTCCTCGCAGGTGTTACTTCGTGCGGAGTGCTCATGGCGATCTTCCAGTCTAATGCCGGTGGAGCCTGGGACAATGCCAAGAAAATGTTTGAAGAGGGCGTGGAAATCCAGGGTAAAATGTATTATAAAGGATCTGATCCACACAAAGCAACTGTGGTGGGAGATACAGTAGGTGACCCATTCAAAGACACTTCAGGACCTTCTCTCAACATCCTTCTTAAACTTATATCTATCGTAGCACTGGTACTGGCACCGCTGCTTTGATTTGTAAGTACTTTAACTAAATATAATGCCTTCTCTGCTTGTCGGAGAGGGCATTTTTATTTTTGGGGAAATTATAAATTTGAATTATTGGCTGAAAAGCTATATTTTTGAACACAAATTGGAGGCCTTTGATGCTGCTTAGCTACAGGACGGTTTTTTTCAGGGGGATTAAAAAAATTTTTTTGGTCCCTGCATTGATGATTTTAATATCCATTTCTGACCTGGAGGCTCAGAAATCATTCCAGCCCAAACAGGTAGAGTTTGAATGGAAGGGCATCGTTTACAGAAAGGAAACAACAGGCAATTTTACCTTGCACACAAATGGCTATACTCTGGCTTATAACAGCGGCAAGATTAAAACGTACTATAAAACAAACTATTACCATGTGGAAATTGGCACCATGTCAGACCCACGTGAACAGAAACAAAACAAAAACATCCCTTTGTCTTTTAATAAAGTTTCGCAGTCTTTCAGATTTGGAAAACAAAACCACATGTATGTCATAAGGGCCGGCAAAGGTGTTAAGAGGCTGTTGACAGACAAGGCCAAAAGAAAGGGGGTGGCTATAGGTTACAACTATGAGGCAGGGCCATCTCTGGCTGTGCTCAGGCCTTACTACCTGGAGCTGATTTACAATTTTGAGCAGAACGGTAGATTTTACAATGAGCTCAGAGCAGAAAAATATTCTGAGGAAAATGCAGGAAAGTTTCTGGATTACAATTCCATTTTTGGCGGTGCCCCCGGAGGTCGAGGATGGTCCGAGGTAAGCCTTGTGCCTGGCGTACAAGGAAAATTAGGTTTGTTTTTTTCGCTGGGGGCCTTCGAAGAATACGCCAAAGCTGTAGAAGTAGGCATCATGGGAGATCTGTATATCCGCAAAATTCCAATCATGGTCGAAACCAACACCATAAGCAGCAAACCCTATTTTGTAAACTTTTACCTCTCACTGGAGTTTGGTAAAAGGAAAAATTGATGTTGTACTTTTAATTTTTAATCCCACGTGGTCGACCTTCCTTTAGCCAATGAATCATCAGAGCCCGCTCGTCAGAGGAAACCTGATTGGCTCAGAGTAAAATTGCCCATCGGCGAAGAATACAGAAAAGTGCGTGGCCTTGTGGACAATTACAAGCTGCACACAATATGTCAGAGTGGCAATTGCCCCAATATGGGCGAATGCTGGGGTGCAGGTACAGCCACATTTATGATTCTCGGCAATGTGTGCACACGCAGTTGTTCTTTTTGTGCTGTAAAAACAGGTCGTCCTAATGAATACGATGAAGACGAACCACGTCGTGTTGCAGAGGCGATTTTTCTTATGCAGGTAAAACACGCCGTCATTACTTCTGTAAACAGGGATGAACTCAAAGACCGGGGAGCAGAAATATGGTATCAGACTGTGGTAAAAATCAAGGAGGTAAGCCCTGCTACCACCATAGAAACCCTTATACCAGATGTCAAAGCCAGTTGGGACGCACTGGAGCAGATGGTCGCAGGCGGACAGGAAGTGGTTTCCCACAATATGGAAACAGTGGAATCCCTTTACAGAAAGGTGCGGCCGCAGGCAAGGTACGAAAGAAGTCTCGAGCAGATTAAAAGAACCAAAGAACTGGGTAAAAGGACCAAGTCCGGAATCATGGTCGGACTCGGAGAAACCCACAATGAAGTTTTTAAAGCCATGGATGACCTGGCAGCCCATGGATGTGACGTGCTGACTATAGGCCAGTATCTGCAGCCTACAAAAATGCATATAGAAGTGGCAGAATTTATACATCCTGACATTTTTGCCATGTACAGGGAGGAGGGGATGAAACGCGGATTTGATTTTGTAGAGAGTGGTCCGCTGGTGAGGAGCAGTTATCACGCTGAAAGGCACCTCTAAAACAAAGTTTTTAAAAATTCCCACGATTTATTGTGCAGTTTTGCTAAGTATTATATTTTTGCACCGCATTTGGAAAGAACGTAAGAGCCAACTTAACTCAATCTCAAATGCCTCCTTAGCTCAGTCGGTTAGAGCGACGGACTGTTAATCCGCAGGTCCCAGGTTCAAGTCCTGGAGGGGGCGCAGAAGCCTGGTCTTAAAAGACCGGGCTTTTTGCTTTTTAAAATGCCTGTTTTATTCCGTATCTTGCTTAGCAATTCGAAAATCAAATAATGCCGCAAACCAATATATTCAGCTCCTTTTTGGTCATTCAGACGGCCTTTATAGGGGATGTAATCCTTGCTACCGGACTTGTAGAAAACATTAGAGCATCATATCCGGAAGCCTCCATAGATTTTTTAGTCAGGAAAGGCAATGAAACCTTGCTGCAAAATAACCCTCACATCAGGGAGATTCTTGTTCTAAACAAAAAACAAAACAAGTACCGCAATATCTGGAACATGATGTCCAGGGTCAGGAAAAACAGGTATGATGCTGTCATCAATGTACAGCGTTTTGCCACATCAGGGCTGATAGCAGCCTATTCGGGAGCGAGGTACATTGCCGGCTTTGATAAAAATCCGTTTTCGTGGTTTTTTACGCAGAAGGTTGTACACAGGCTCGGAGGAGGCATACACGAAACCCGCCGAAACCACGAGCTTATAACCCCACTTACAAATGAGCGGGCAAGCAGGCCGGTATTATATCCGTCACAGTCCGACTTTGAAGTGGTGTCTGCATATAAGAAGAAACGGTATATATGTATAGCTCCTACATCGGTATGGTATACCAAACAGTTTCCTGCTGATGGATGGATAGGGTTTATCCGCTCGCTTGCCGGTAAAAATGTGTCGATTTATTTGTTAGGTGGAAAGGAAGATGCCGGCATAATCGATGGTATCATTACTGCCTCACCTGACTCACATGCCGTAAACCTGGCCGGTAAATTGTCGTTGCTCCAGTCGGCCGCACTGATGAGGGATGCTGTGATGAATTATGTAAATGATTCCGCACCCATGCATATAGCGTCAGCGATGAATGCCCCAGTGACGGCTGTATTTTGCTCTACAGTACCGGATTTTGGCTTCGGACCTTTGTCAGACATCTCTTATGTGGTGGAAACCAAAGAAAAACTTACTTGCAGGCCTTGCGGCAATCACGGAAAAAAAGCGTGTCCTGATGGTCATTTTAAGTGTGGAAAGACCATCGGTAATGACCAGCTTTTATCAACCTTTCAAAATCAGGAAAATCATTGATTGAAAAAGCCGAATTGAGTATGGATCGACTCCCGGCTGCTTTGGTTAAATAGAATAAATTTCGAAATTAATCACCTCTGTTCATGATTTCGCTGCCTACGCGGCATGACATGCAGGCATGACTGGAGCAATAGTTTGTACGCAGATGGATGAGAGCCTGTGAATCAAACGCTGAGTGCATCCCCAAGCCCAGTTCCTTCCAGTAGCGGGTAATCTGGTTGTCTTCGGCACTGGTGTGTTCGAGCATGTAGATGGCCTTGTCGACATAGGATTCGTCATTGGTCATCTTGCCAAAATGAAACAACACAGGTGCCACTGCATTGATGACAAGGATGTCTGTAAAATCCTTGCCTGTCTGTTTGACGTAATTTCTGGAAGGTGTGTCGAAGCGGTATTTGGTATCCCAGTACTCCCCGGCACGGCAATGCAGCCATTGCTGTATCCCCTCAGGACCTGAAGCTTCGCTTATCTTACTGAAAAGGTGTTCGGTTTTTTGCATCAGATGACAAAACTGGGAGATTCGTATGGTAGGAAAATTCACCGGCCTCATTCGTGCAAATTTCCAGGCTACCGGCTCCATGGGTGTAAGGTTATATTTTTTTTGCTGATACTGATATTCCTTTTTGAGTGCTTTGAAATATTCATCTGTAAATGTGGCCGTGAGCATACCCGCCTGACCAAAAAACAGGGCTTCAAGCACCATCGGTTTGTCGATATTTTTATGGATGATGGTCAGAGGCACTTTTCTGGCCAGCCTTTCAAAAGGTTCTGTGTTAACTTTGGCACCAAAATACCTGGCCAACATGATATAGAGAGTTTCTTCCCAATTATGGCCGACACCCCGGTATATCTGGTCTACAGTCTGGGTCTTTTGCTGCAGCCTTTCGGCAATGAGGCTGTATTTCCACATGTCAATCTTGTCCCTATTTACACCTCCTATAAGGTTGCGGCAGGGTACCGGCTCAACGCTTTGCATCAATCCGATATAGTGGTTCAAGAAATGTTTTGGTATTTTTCCCTTGAGCTCCAGTACCGGGATATCTGCAGGCTGGCTTGCTGGCTTATCGTTTTCATAAACTACATGCAGGATGACATTTTCGTATGCCTTATCGTGCTGATGCCGGTGTTTTTGCCAGTCCGATGTAAATACATGCATTTCTACATTTCCGGCCCACATCGTGTCTCCAATCCTGATTTTAGCATTAAAAAAATCAGGACCTGCATCTGTGTTGTAGTTGCCGTACTCCAGTATTTCCACATTGCTGCCATCGGTGGTCTGCAATCCTGGCAACAATTTTCTGGTACGCCACAAAAAGTGAAGAAAATCTTCCCGTATTGGTGAGTTGGTCATGGCTTATTTTCTTTCATAAACATTAAAGGCATAGTTCCACTCATTTTTTTCGTCTTTAACGTACTCCTCGCGGTTTGTAAGCGACCACTGATCCATGGAGATATCAGGAAAATGTACATCACCTGTAATATCCAGGTCCACCTCCGTCAGATACAGGCGGTTCCACAGGTCCTGTGTCTGTTCGTAAATCTGGCCTCCTCCGATGATAAAAGCTTCGGCCTCACCGATATCGTAAGCGGCACTGAGGGCCTCGGATACTGACCTGGCTATGATGCAGTTGCTTGATATAAAAAACGGATCTCGCGTGATGATGATGTTTGTTCTGTTTGGCAGAGGTCTTCCTATGGAAGCATAGCAGTTTCTGCCCATGATGACTGCATGCCCTGTTGTGGTTATTTTAAAATATTTAAGGTCTGCGGGCAAATACCATGGTATGTCATTGTTAAGGCCTATCACTCTGTTGCGGGCCATGGCTACTATGCAGGAGATGGTCATATCAGGACTTTTTCTTTTTCTTTGCTGGAGGTAAAATTATGTGTTTCGAAAGTAATCGTGCAAAAAATATTCAAACCCCCGGTTAAAAACGAAATCAAACCACATAATTATTATATTTACCGAATAAAACAAAACGTATGGCTTTTCAGATAAAAGAGCAGGACAAGAAATACGATGTAGCTATTGTGGGCTCGGGGGCAGGAGGTGGCATGGCTGCCAAAATACTGTCGGAGGCAGGCCTTTCAGTAGCAGTATTGGAAGCCGGGGGAGATTTTGACCCTGCAATGGACGAATACAGAACACAGTTGCGTTGGCCCTATGAATCACCGAGACGAGGTGCCAACACCCAGAGGGTATTTGGCGATTTTGACGCTGCATGGGGTGGATGGGATATAGACGGCGAGCCGTATACCAGAGCAGAGGGGACTTCGTTCGATTGGTTCAGGTCGAGGATGGTAGGTGGCCGGACCAATCACTGGGGCAGGATTTCTCTCCGCTTTGGCCCCAAGGATTTTAAAAGAAAAGACCAGGACGGTCTGGGTGACAACTGGCCCATCTCCTATGAAGAAATCAAGCCATACTACGACAGAGTGGATAAGCTGGTTGGTGTATTTGGCACCAATGAGGGTTTGCCCAATGACCCTGACGGGTTTTTCCTGCCTCCACCCAAGCCAAGGCTTCATGAGCTATTTGTCAAAAAAGGGGCAGCCATAGCAAAAGTGCCCGTCATACCTTCCAGGTTGTCGATACTAACCCGGAAAATAAATGATGAAAGAGGTGTCTGCTTCTTCTGTGCCCAATGCAATCGAGCCTGCCAGGTATATGCAGATTTCTCATCCGGCACTTGCCTGCTAAAGCCCGCCATGAAAAAGGGTAAAATTGACCTGTACACCCACGCCATGGTACGCGAAGTGGTGACCAATGACGAGGGCCTGGCTACAGGACTGGTATACATATCCAAAAAGGACATGCAGGAACACAGAGTGGGTGCCCGTGTGGTCGTATTGGCCGCTTCGGCCTGCGAGACTGCACGCATTATGCTCAATTCCAAATCAAAACAACACCCTAATGGTTTGTCCAATAGTTCCGGAGTCGCAGGCCGGTATCTCCACGACAGTACAGGAGCCGACAGAATGGGGTTTTTGCCGGATCTCGTGGACAGACCGAGATACAACGAAGACGGTGTAGGAGGACTTCATGTATATTCGCCATGGTGGCTGGATAATAAAAAACTAGATTTTCCCCGGGGATACCACATTGAGTATTGGGGTGGTATCGGCATGCCTTCTTACGGTATAGGATTTGGCATGGATACCATGCGAAAATATCTGGCTGACGAATTTGGAAAACCTTCGCCAAATGGTGGCTACGGTGCTTCCTTAAAAAAGGACATCAGGCGGATTTATGGCACCATGGTGGGTATGTCAGGACGTGGTGAGAGTGTGCCACAATATGACAACTATTGTGAGATAGACCCCGACACAGTGGACAAATATGGTATACCAGTGCTGAAGTTTCACTACAAATGGACAGATCACGAGGTCAAACAAGCCAGGCATATGCAGGATACTTTTGAGGAGATACTTACAGGTATGGGTGCGGTACTCATGGGCAACAAACCCGACCAAACCTCACAATATGGCCTTGCCGCACCGGGCAGGATTATACACGAAGTAGGTACCACGAGAATGGGTGACGACCCTAAAACTTCAGTTCTTAACAAGTATGCCCAGGCTCATGAGTGTAAAAACCTTTTCGTGACTGATGCAGGTTCGTTTGTATCCCAGGCCGATAAAAATCCTACATGGACTATCCTGGCCCTCTCATGGAGGACATCAGAATACATTATTGACCAACTCAAAAAGCAAAATATCTGACCTATGGACAGAAGAGAAAATATAAAAGTGTTGCTGGCAGGAACAATGGCCACAAGCTATTTGCTCAGTACAGGATGCAAGGATGACAAGTCTCCGCATGTTTCATCGGTCAAAGACAGTCTTTCCTACGGTCGTACCGCTGAAGAAAAACTGGTAGACGAAAAACTTATAGGAGAAACCTTTTTTTCCGATAAAGAGAAAAAAATGGTATCTGTACTTTCTGATATTATCATTCCAAAAGATGATGTCTCCGGCAGTGCGACAGAAGCAGGTGTGCCTGATTTTATTGAGTTTATGATGAAGGATTATCCAAAGTTCCAGACACCGATGCGGGGCGGATTGATGTGGCTCGAAAACAAAAGCATCCGCGATTATGACAAATCCTTTACAGATCTTAGCCATGAACAGCAGACAGCCCTTGTAGAAAAGATAGCCTGGCCGGATAAGGCTGAACAAGAAGATAAAAACGGAGTCAAGTTTTTTAACCTGATAAGAAATCTCACCTGTACGGGATTTTTTACGTCAGAAATGGGAATCAAAGATATCGGCTATGTAGGTAACAGACCCAATCAATGGGATGGTGTGCCAGAGGATGTGCTCAAAAAGTACGGCCTGAGTTATGACGAAAAGACCCTGGCTCAGTGCCTCAAAATAGAAGATCAGCAAAAGATTGCCAGGTGGGACGACAAGGGTAACCTGCTGGACTGATTTAGCGGTCTGCAAAATGTCTTTGATTATTTCAATATTTAAAAGGGAGGAGTTACCGACGGTGGCACGTACTTTGCTTGAAGAAGCCGGTGCAATCAGGGTTTTTACTTTCGACGGTAATCTGGGTGCGGGCAAAACCACGCTCATCAGATATCTGTGCCGCGAACTAGGCTATATGGGAGAAGTCACCAGCCCCACTTTTTCTATTATAAATGAATATCAGTCTTATTTTGGTGACTTATGCCACATGGATTTGTACAGACTGCGTAGCCCACAGGAAGCTGAGGAAACAGGCCTGTGGGAATACATCCACAGTGGCAGATATTGTTTTATTGAGTGGCCTGATATTATCCTTCCCTACATAGACACGTCGTATTTGTCAGTAAAAATCGAATCCGGTGAGGGCGAAAACCGGAAAATAATTGTCGACAAACATATGGTATACTGACAAATACCAGCAATGTAGCCAATGGATAAAAACTGAAAGGAAAAATATTACTTTTCGTTGGCGTATTGCTCCTTATTGACCTATAGGCACACTATTAAAAAACCAACGATGCACTAAATCTTTGTTGTACTATCTAAAAATATGTAGTTTTGTCATTTACACTGCCATTTACGGAGCATGCCGATAAAACCCATTGTTTTTTCAGAGTTTTTTACGGAGGGCCAATACGAAACTGAGGTCGAGACTCTCGCCATAAGTGAAAAAAAGCAAAGCCTGACCATTGGTATACCAAAAGAAACCATCCTCCACGAGCACCGAGTGGCCCTTGTGCCTGCGTCTATAAGGTCATTGACAGGTTATGGTCACAAAGTGGTGGTGGAATCTGGAGCCGGCAAGAAATCTTTTTTCAGTGATCACCATTTTTCGGAAGCTGGGGCTACCATCGTGCACAGCCGTGAAGAGGTTTTTAAGTCGCAGGTTTTGATAAAAATAGCACCTCCTACCTCAGAGGAGATAGATCTCATGCAGACCGAACAAGTGTTGATATCTCCATTGCAGTTGCCAGTACTCAAAGATGATTACCTTATCAAGCTGCAGAAAAAAAGAATCACAGCATTAGCTATGGAATACCTGAGGTCCGACGACGGTACATACCCTATAGTCAGGATCATGAGTGAAATAGCCGGGACAAGTGCCATCCTTACCGCGGCAGAATACCTCACAAATACCCGCGAAGGTGGAAGAGGTGTGCTTCTGGGAGGTATTTCCGGTGTACCCCCTGCCAAGATAGTGATATTGGGAGCAGGTGTGGTAGCAGAATCAGCCATCAAGGTAGCTATAGGTCTGGGAGCCTCCATCAGGGTTTTTGACAACAACATCATTAAGCTCATGAGGCTGCAGAATGCCGTAGGCAGACACCTGCATACCTCGTCACTCAATCCCGTATATTTGGCATACCAGCTTACCAGTGCTGATGTAGTCATAGGGGCCATCCACTCCAAGAGCGGCCGTACTCCGGTCATAGTGACTGAGGAGATGGTATCAAAGATGAAAGACGGAGCTGTAATCATAGACATAAGCATAGATCAGGGTGGATGTTTCGAGACCTCACAGATGACTACCCTGGACAATCCCAGCTTTATAAAACATGGAGTCATTCACTATTGTGTGCCCAATATTGCTTCTAAAGTGAGCCGCACTTCTTCCAGTGCCATCAGCAACATCATCACGCCTCTGCTCCTGAAGATGGGTACCACGAGCCACTTTGACAATCTACTTTATGACCATCAAGGCATAAGACACGGTTGTTATACATACAAAGGATGCATTACCAACGAATACTTAAGCAATCGATTCGGACTCAAATACACAAGCCTCGATCTGCTGATGACAAGCAAACATTAAACGAAATTTAATTTTTAAAAGAAAAATATTAAAATGGACACCGGTACTTTGATAATAAAAGTCAACAAATACAAACAGATACTACAAAACACAGAAAAATTTCGCCAGTCTTGGCACAGCGAAATCAAGCCTATGCTGCAGCATACACTCGAGGAAGTGGTTAAACAATCAGCCCTGCCCAAAGCGGTAATTGAAATACGGGACAATATAGAAAATCTGGAAGCCATCGTCCTTGATCTGGGCCGTTCCAGCAGCGGTATTTCTGAACACGTCGAGGACACAGGTGTCAAGAGGACCATGGTAAAATCTAACGGATCTCTTATTTATCAGCAGTTGTTTAACGGAAAGGTTATGGTCATGACGGTGGCCCCTCATATCGAAGGATACGGACAACCCAAACCCCCTACTACGCTTGAAATACTCAGACCTGACGAAATCAAACCTCCATACATCTTGAGACATCTGGATACTTTCTTTAATGAAATAACCGAATGGGAGGATTTTGATGACGACCAGCAAAGGCCCACAACCATAGGATTCAACCCTACAGGCCTTATCAACAGCCATCCGGAAGAAGCTGTACAGTGACAGGTATTTTTTATTTTCTGCCCGGATAGAAAACCGGAAATTACATCTCCTTAAGCTCGTTAACGACTTTGGTAAGTGTGGCCTTGGCATCTCCAAAAAGCATCAGACAATTAGGATAACCAAAGAGTTCGTTTTCTATGCCTGCATATCCTGATGCCATACTTCGCTTGCTGACGATCACGGTTTTTGCCTTGTCAGCATTGATGATCGGCATGCCAAAAATAGGTGAACTTTTATCGTGTCTGGCTGCAGGGTTTACAACGTCATTGGCACCTACTACGTAGACTATGTCTGTGTTTGACAAATCATCATCTATCTGCTCAGGCTCCAGCAACCTGTCATAGGGAACATTAGACTCAGCAAGGAGTACGTTCATGTGCCCCGGCATACGACCTGCTACAGGGTGGATGGCAAATCTTACATTGATGTTTTTCTTAAGCAGGATTTCCATGAGTTCTTTGACTGCATGCTGAGCCTGAGCGACAGCCATACCGTAACCAGGTACTATCACTACTGAGGAGGCACTGTCAAAAAGCATGGCCGCTTCTTCTACGCCTACTTCCTTGACCACGAGATCAGACTTACCACCTACGGTGGCTACTGTGCCTGCAGTCTGGCCAAAACCTCCCATGACTACATTGAGCAACGAACGGTTCATACCCTTGCACATGATATCTGTGAGGATGATGCCTGACGATCCTACCAGTGCACCGGCGACAATAAGCATATAATTGTTTAGTACAAATCCTGTGGCACAGGCTGCCATTCCCGAGTATGAGTTTAGCAATGAAATGACCACCGGCATATCAGCTCCTCCGATGGGTATGACTACAAGAACTCCCAGCAGCAATGAGATAAATAGGAGTATATACATCCCGGTTACCCATCCCTGGTTATACATCACCATAGCCGCTCCGGCAATACCTACAACAAGCAGCAGCAGGTTGAGCATATGCTGGCCTTTAAATACGATGGCATTACCATTTATCCTACCGCTTAGTTTGCCAAAAGCTACGTAAGAACCTGTAAATGTCACGCCACCTATCAGGATGGAGAGAAGGATGCTGACTAGGGTCACAGTGTGTATGTCCTGTGTATTTTCGTAAGACTCACGCCAGTATTCTGACAGTCCTACACCTACTGACGCAAGACCTCCAAAACCATTGAACAAGGCCACCATCTCAGGCATCTGGGTCATCTCTACCTTTTTGGCCACATAAAAGCCGATGGCTGATCCTATGACAATACAAATAAGGATTTCAGGCAGAGTCATAACGTTTAATTGTACCATTGTGGCTACAATAGCTATGAGCATACCTATGGCTGATATACTGTTTCCATTTCTGGCCGTAGCCGGTTTATTCATCCTTTTGATGCCAATGATAAAAAGGATAGAGGCAAGAAGATATGCCAGTTTTATAATGATATCCATGGTTATTTTTTAAACATCTTTAACATTCGGTCAGTGACGGCGTAGCCACCTACCACATTGATCATGGCCAGTATGATGGCCAGCATTCCCAGGATTTTGCTAAATTGGGTGTACCCCAACTGATTACAGCAAAGAATCGATCCTACTATGGTGATGCCTGAAATCGCATTGGACCCGGACATCAGTGGTGTGTGCAGGGTAGGAGGTATTTTAGAAATCAATTCAAACCCGCAATAGCTGGCCAGAATGAGTACATAAAGGAGAGCAATCAGAATTTCTATGGTCATTTTGCTTGATTTTAATATTAATAAATCAAAGGCCCAGGGCGGTTTTTGTCGACTCATGTACCACCTGCCCCTGATGAGTAATAAGGCAACCTTTGGTGATTTCTTCGTCCAGTTCCCACTTAAAACCTTCTTTGCCTGTCAGATGTGTGAGCAAGGCAGTCACGTTTTTCGAATAAAGTTCACTTGCGTTTTGAGACAACTGACCAGGCAGGTTGAGTTCGCCCATGATGGTGACTCCGTTGTGCTCTATGGTTTTTCCTGCCTGTGTAAGGGCACAGTTGCCTCCGCTTTCAGCGGCAAGGTCTACGATGACGGCACCTCTTTTCATGGCATCTACCATTTCGGGGGTGATGAGGATCGGTGATTTTTTACCTTGAACAGCTGCTGTGGTGATGACAAGGTCTGCATCCGCCACGTGCTTGTTGATCATTTCTTTTTGTTTTCTAAGGTATTCCTCTGATACCTGGGTTACGTAACCGCCTTCTACTTTAACGGATTCGTCACCCTCCACCTGGAGAAAGCGTCCTCCCAGCGATTCTACTTCTTCCTTGGTCCCCGGCCTTATGTCGGTAACTTCCACGACAGCACCCAGCCTTTTGGCTGTGGCCAGGGCTTGCAGGCCTGCTACACCGGCTCCAAAAATTAGAACCTTGGAAGGAGTAATGGTGCCGGCAGCGGTCATCATCAGTGGAAAAATCCTGCCCAGACCATTGGCCCCCATTATGACGGCTTTATAACCTCCGAGGCTTGCTTGTGAGCTGAGAGCATCCATGCGTTGAGCCTTGGTAGTTCTGGGTATGGCATCCATAGAAAATGCCGATATCTTCCTGCCAGCCAAAGCCTTGACTGTATCACCATTGGCGAAAGCATACATAAAAGAAATAAGAACACTTCCTTCCTTCATTTGTGAGATATCCTCTGCTGTGGGAAGATTGACCCTGAGGTGCACATCGCCATTGGAGAGCAGCTCATTTCTGTGGGCGGAAATGCTTGCTCCGGCCTTTGTGAACTGTTCGTCATCCAAGGAAGAGGCCAGGCCGGCCCCTTTTTCGATATGACATTCAAAACCCGCCTTGATAAGTGCCTTGACTCCGTCTGGCGTGAGTGCCACACGGTTTTCTGAGGGTTTGTTTTCTTTAACTACGACTACCTTCATGATGGTGATATGATGTGTGAATACCCTTTATCCATTTATTGGCAACGCAAAATGTCGCTCTGATAAAGTGCCCGTTGGGCTGCGGCCATAAATAGCAAGGCGAAGATAACAAATATAACCGTGGAAGTTATTATGATTTGTATCTTAAAAAGTGGTGACTTTGCTCATTTTTACTATGAAATTGGCGAAAGCCTATAAATTTAAAAAAAAATGCGGGTTCTGCTGCCAACAGTTGACTCAAAATACAGTTGTTTCATGAGACTTGACGGATATTAGCGGAGTCTCTTATTTTCTTTTGCTAATAAGCATTCTGAAAGGATCCTCGGCCGTATCATACATGCTGAGGCCGTATTTTTCTATTTTGTTGATTAGCTTTTGAGAATAATTTTCGTCGGTGGCATAACCACAATACTTAAGGCCATATGCCCATCCTGTATAATCTGTCTGGCTGTATGTAAAAAGTGGTGCATATCGGTCTGTCTGCATCAGAAAATTGGATCTGTCGATATACGAATCTATATCTGTGTCATAAGCTCTGAAGCAGGACTCCAGCAGTTCTCCCTTCTTATTGTAGTCATCGTCCTTGTGGTAATAAGTCTTTCCGGTCCAGTAGCTTTTACACTTGATTCCAAAATGATTGTTGGCTTCCGTTGCCAGTACACTCGTACCGTAATTTGACTCATGCAGACCCTGGGCCAGGGTAATGCTGGCAGGAATGCCTGTTCTGTACATTTCTACTATGGCTAGTTCCTTATAAGCAGAGATGTATTCAAAAGCGGCTGACTCCGGATTAAAATCAAAAGATGAAAACAGGAAAAAACTTCCTGCCAAGATCAATACTCTTCCAAACGACATGTTGCACTATGTTATATGAGGAAAAATCCAAATGTCGTGCCAAAGATGTAAATTATTACCCTTAAGGGCAAGATGTTAGCGATGTTATGATAAAATTTCCCGAATCATTGACCCTTATTCTGTAGCAGGTGCCTGTCTGGTTTTTAAGAATAAGACCCTTGGTGTAGGTTTCGACGACCAAATCGCTGTCATGCACTTTAACCGGCCGTGCGATGTCAGAGCAATTCAAACCTTCTGAAGTAAATGTGCCGGTGTCGCTGATGCGGAATCTTTGACATGATCCTGTTCCATTAACGATGACCAGCCCTGACTCTGCATCAGATACAGCAATGTCATTGTTTTCGAGTTGGATGTTTGTAGCATTATAGACATGGCAGACCGTCCTTTGGGTAGTGAGGTTGTTGTCCGCATCGGCGACCAATCTGTAACAATACCCTTTTTCCGACCTTAAAATGATGCTTTGTCCGGCATTTTCGAAATAAAGGTCTCCGCCTTTTACAGATGAAACTTTGCCGGGATTGGCACCGTCACTTTGTGGCAGCTCCATTTTTAATGTAAAAAGGCCATTGTTTATGTCTGAAGCCAGGATACATCCCGAGGTTAAAAAAGGGTAAACGCCCCAGCAACCTGCAAAACCGGAAGGATATCCTGTCCCATTGTTTTGGATATAGGTATCGTAGTATGCTACTCTTTTTATGGTGTTCTGGCTGGAAACATTGGCCACATCAAAAACCTGGACTCCGTCTTCATAACAGGCCACGTACATATAATTGCCGTTGATGTGCGGGTTGTGGGGCCTGCTGTCACTGGCTATGGGAAATTCGAGGGGCTCCTTTAGAGTACCCACGAGTTGGAGTGCCGGGTTGCCTGGTATTTTTTTAAGGACGGTTAGTGGCTCGCCCCGAGGCAATTCTGTGGCTTCCACGAGGGTAACTCCATCATTATGCAGCCAGCTGCTGTGGTTGTATTTGCCGGAGTCATAATAATAATGTCCCGTTTCTGTGATACTGTTTACATTGGTAAGGTCCCACACCCTAAGCTTGTAATCATAAATGTGTGAGGCATAGCCCAGATTGTTTTTTACAAACATATCGTGGATGTATGTAGTAGGGAAAATTTTAATGAGGGCTGGGTTGGCGGGAGTTCCATTGTAGGTGATGCCGTCTACCACCTCAGTGTCAAGGGTGTAAATCAGTAGCCGGTCCTGGCCTGTAGAAGATTTGGAGCCCATAACATACATCCTGCCTGTAGCCTGCTCCACAAAAATTGTATGTGCCTTGGTGAAAATGTTGGTCTGCACCGTAGCAGTCATTGTATTCATATTGATGATGTGGAGGCCACTGTAACATGGTCCGTCACAGACAGAATACACGTAATTCTGAAAAGAGGCAAACTCCCTCCAGGACGTATTGTATGTGTCAGAAAGTGTGAGGACGTTTACCGGATTTCCGCAATCGTTCACATTAAAAATATTGATGGCTGTCTTGCTGCCTATTATAGCAAATTCATTTCCTCCGGCATCCTTGTAACCAAAGACAGCACTGCAGTCACCTCCGGGAAGGCCGGTGACATTGGCCATTTTTTTCATGTTAAATCCCTGTGCTGTTACATGCAGGGCACTCAACGACAATATGATTGAAAAATAAAAAATTAAACTCTTTCGATACATTTTATATTTTTAGCTTGTATTAATACGTAAAAATGCTTACAAATATACACCCGGAAATTGTTTCTCATCTTAGAAGCGACGAAAAACTTGCACAAATTATTGATAATGTGCAGTTAACAGTCCACAAGGAGCCGGTATCGGTGTTTGAGGACCTAGTCAGATCTATCGTATCACAGCAATTGTCCACTACAGCCGCTGCAACTATTTACAATAGATTTATCAGCAAGGTGCAGGGTTACGGAGGACTCAGAGAAGGAATAGCTGCCATGACTACTGAGGAAATGAGGGCTTGTGGACTTTCTTTTCAGAAGGCGGGCTATATTGCCAATGTAGCTGCACATTTTGAAAACAATGACCTCCATGTTACAGACTGGGATAAAATGTCAGATGAGGACATCATTTCTGAGCTAACCAAAATCAAAGGTGTGGGAAAATGGACAGTGGAAATGATCCTTATGTTTTCGTTGCACAGACCTGATGTTCTGCCCCTCGACGATTTGATCATCCGCACGAAAATGATGCAGCTTTATGGCGTCAATTCAGAAAAAAAGCAGCTTGTGGCAGATCTTATGGCTGTGGCTGAGCCCTGGCGGCCATACAGAACCTACGCCTGCAGATATATATGGGCCTCCAAGGACATGAAGCCCGAAACCCTAAAATAAACCCATTTTGATGAAGGAAATAACCACCATTTTACTACTTACTGTTTCCAACATTTTTATGACCATGGCCTGGTACGGGCATTTAAAATTTGCTGAGTGGAAATGGTTTTCAAAGCTGGGACTTTTTGCCGTAATTCTCATCAGCTGGGGGCTGGCCTTTTTTGAGTATTGTTTTCAAGTGCCTGCCAATAAATATGGCTACAGTGGCAATGGCGGGCCTTTTAATTTATGGCAGTTAAAGGTTTTACAGGAAGTCATCACCCTGGTGGTTTTTACGGTGTTTACCATTCTTGTATTCAGGACAGAGAGTTTCAGGGCCAATCATTTGATAGGATTTATGTTTTTGGTCCTGGCAGTTTATTTTATATTTAAAAAATAGGCAGCCAGAGCAGAAATTACCTTTTAGAATCCTTGTCTTCTGTAGTTTATTACTTAAAGGTGAGTCTGAGAAGTTCCTTTTCTTCGTCGGCAGTGAGATACCTCCATGTGTCCATGGCCAGGTCGCCGGCCTGAAGGTGCATGATGCGTACCCGTCTTAGGCTGATGACTCTATATCCGAGGTATTCGCACATCCGTCTGATCTGCCTGTTGAGGCCCTGAGTAAGGATGATACTAAAGGTGTTATTATCCAGCATTCTTACCTTGCAAGGTCTGGTTACTGTATTTAGTATGGGCACCCCGGTCATCATTGTCTTGACAAAGCGGTCGTCTATTGGTTTGTTGACAGTGACGATATATTCCTTTTCGTGGTGGTTTTCTGCCCGTAGTATGCGGTTGACAATATCACCGTCGTTGGTCAGTAGTATCAGACCGCCTGACATCTTGTCGAGCCTACCCACAGGAAAGATTCTGTCTTCGTAGGCCAGGTGACTAATGATGTTGTCCGGCTCTCGTATGTCAGTGGTGCATACGATGCCTTCGGGCTTATTGTAGAGTATGTAGACTGTTTTTTTATGCGGCAATACTGGGCTGCCGTCCAGCAAAACCACATCACCTGCCATGACTCTGTTTCCTTTTTTTGCCACTTCGCCATTGAGCATCACCCGGCCGGCATCGATAAGTCTGTCAGCCTCTCTGCGTGAACAAAGACCTGAATCACTTATATATTTGTTGAGGCTTATGTGCCTGTCTTCCTCCATGGTCTTATAATTACCCCGATCCGATTATAAGCGGCTGCCAAATTCGATAAACCTGTCCTCTTCCTGCATCCTGGTATGACGCGGCATTTTGCCTGAAGGTAGGTTTTTTCCCAGGTTGATTACTTCTCCCTGCAGGGGGTCCGCATTTTCCGGCAGGTTGTTTCTGGCAGACAAGGTGGAAAGTCTGAGTCCATACATCTGTGATATGCTGTAAAGGGTTTCGCCGGCTTTTACCTGATGTGTAGCTCCGGCATCAAATGTTTTTTTCTTGCGGTCCAGAAACACAATCTCATCCTTGTCAAGCACTTGTCCGGTGGCAAACAAACCTTCGTTGTATTCCATAAGACGTAACACATTCTGACCTGTAGAAGCTGCCAGTACATTCAGGCTTTCGCCGCCTGCGGCCTTGACATATTTTGAACCGTTTACGACTGTGACGACATATTTTCTTAATGTTGGCCTGCTTTCGCCCAAAGGCTTTTCCTTGGTTGTTATTCTGGATGTTACTGTATGGTTTGTATCCTCTTTTGTTTCTTTAGGGTTACCGGGGGATGGCGTTACCTTATTTTCGGCTGCAGCCGAAACAACTTCTACCCGGGCGACAGACTCGTCCAGCAGATGTAGCTGGTATGACTCGATAATCCTGACCAGTTTTTGCGGATAAGCAGGATCAGAAGCATATCCTGAAAACTTGAGTCCGTTAGCCCAGCCTTGATAATCAGTGGTGCCCAGGCGGAAAAGGAATCCGTAGCGTCCTTGTTTGTCCGGGGCCGTCAGAAACTCTGAGTGTGCACGGTATGATTCCTCGGGATTCATGTATGACCTGAAGCAACTTTCTATAAGTTGTCCACTGCTGTCCTTGTCGTCGTCATGCTTGTAAAACTTCATGCCGGTCCAGCTGCTTCCACATTTTATCCCAAAGTGATTGTTGGCCGAGACCGCCAGGGGACTTCTGCCGAGGTCAGACTCCAGGATGCCCTGAGCCAGCTTGATACTCGCCGGTATACCTGTACGTCTCATCTCCTCCACGGCAATGCGTTTGTAAGCCGCAATATAATTTTCTGTTAATTTTCGGGTCGAAACCGGAAGGTCAAAGGAATAAAAGTTAAGACAGAAAACGGACATACATATGCTTATTTTCCAATTCATATGCATTAAATATTTTTATAATTTATCAATGCAAATACTGTTCCGAAATAGCGACTCTGACCAATCTACACCAATTAAATGAATTTTTTGGTAAAAATATTGTTACAATACTTGCGTCGGATCTTCGACATAACCCACAAACACTTAATAATGAATATTACAGATTTATTGCAAGGTCCGCTGAAGGATATCATCGTGCAGCAGGTGACCAACAAACTCGACCTTGGATCAGGCGAACAAGCAGGAACTGCTGTAGATGGGGTATTTGCAACTTTGCTCAATGCTCTCAATAGAAACGCCTCAACCCAGGAAGGAGCCAGCAGCCTGCAGAATGCCCTTGACAGAGACCACAACGGCAGTATCCTTGATGACCTTACAGGCTTTCTTTCGGGCAACAGCCAGCCTGCCAATCCCAATACCGTCAACGGAGAAGGTATACTCAAGCATGTGCTGGGCGAAAATCAGTCATCGGCTGCTGACGCCATTTCCAAGGTGAGCGGCATTGATACCGGTAAAGTTCTGAAACACATGATGATGTTGGCCCCTGTGGTGCTCGGTTACCTAGGAAAGGCCAAAGCCCAGCAGCCCCAGCAGCAAACTCAGGTGCAGCAGGATGCACAGCCGGCAGGAGGTCTTCAGGACCTGCTCAAAGGTGTAACCCAGACTGTAAATCAACAGCCAGCTAACCAAAGCATATTTTCAAAGTTGCTCGACAGAGACGGTGATGGAAATGTATTGGATGACATTGCAGAAATGGGTGTAAAATCAATTTTTGGAAAGATTTTAGGAGGAAAATAATACCCCTTAGTGTATATTTGCCACTAATCAAAAACATGGCCACTTTGATGTATTTAAAGTGGTCTTGTTTTTTATCGGATATTGTAAAAAATACACAACAATTATGCGTTTTCAGTTTCATCTGCACTATAGAACCGTTTATGGCGAACAGATCGGAATTATCTATACTGAAAGCGGCTCAGACGATGTAAAAAATCTGCTTTTTCATACGTACGATGGAGAAAACTGGTATGGCATGCTGGAAACTGCCTCCTCCGGACCGGTATCATATAAGTATGCAGTCTTTAAAAATGAGGCTGTAATCCTGCGTGAATGGGGAGCACACAGGACCACGGAGTCACCCGGAGCCAAAGGCGAGGTGCTGATGGAGGACAAATGGCGTGCCCGTGACAACGAAAAAAACGCATTTCTGAGCACTGCGTTTACCAAAGCGATCTTTAAAAGAAATAGCCGTCTCCAGGTTGCAGACAAAAAGAAAAACATAAAAACGGGCTCTGTCACCTTCAGGCTTATGTCAGCCACCATACAGTCGGATATGGTTTTTGGCGTAACAGGCAATACTCCAGAACTCGGCGACTGGAAAAAGGCAGTCATCCTGGATGAAAGCGGGTTTCCTTTGTGGAGAACCACCCTGCCTTTTGAGGGCCATGACCTGAATATAGAGTACAAATACGTCATCGTCGACCCCAAAGACGGAAGCATCAAGGTGTGGGAAGACGGCGACAACAGGGTATGTCACTTTGTTTTTAAAGACAAAACGATAAACCATCCCGTCATTACTGACGACCATTTCAGATACCCGCATGCCGGATGGAGGGGGTCAGGAGTGGCTGTGCCTGTCTTTTCGCTGAGAAGTGTCGAAGGATTTGGAATAGGTGAGTTTAATGACCTTATAAAACTGACCGATTGGACCGAAACCATAGGTATGAATGTCATTCAGGTACTCCCTGTAAATGACACCCTGGCCAATATGACCTGGACAGACAGCTATCCGTACGCTGCCATATCGGTTTTTGCCCTTCATCCGCTTTATATACACCTGCCGGCTATTGATGGGTTTAGCAGCCTGAAACAGTTAAAACAATACGAAAAAGACCGCACAGCACTCAATAAATTGCAATCTGTGGATTACGAAAAGGTGCTGAGGTTAAAATTTAAATACCTCAGACTGCTTTACAACCAGGAGCGAAAAACGTTTCTTGCCGTTGCCGGAAATTTTATAAAAGAAAACGAATCCTGGTTGAAGCCATATGCTGCTTTTTGTTTTTTAAGAGACAAATACGGCACTTGTAATTTTAATAGCTGGCCCGAACACGCTGTGTATTCGGCTTCTGTGGTCGGGGATTTGTGCGACAAGGAACATAAATACAAGAAGGAAATAGAGTTTTATTATTTCCTTCAGTACCATGCAGACCGTCAGCTTTCAGAGGCCAGAGATCATGCCAGGTCAAAGGGAGTGGTGCTCAAAGGAGACCTTCCCATAGGCATATACAGGTACAGCTGTGATGCTTGGGTGGGACCGGAGTTGTACAACATGGATGAGCAGGCCGGTGCACCACCTGACGACTATGCTGTGATGGGCCAAAACTGGGGATTTCCTACATACAACTGGGAAAGAATGTCCCTGGATGGTTTTGAATGGTGGCGACGACGCATGCAGATGCTTAACCGTTATTTTGATGCACTTAGGATAGATCACATCCTGGGCTTTTTTAGGATATGGCAGATACCTGTGGCTCAGGTATCGGGTACTCTGGGCCGGTTTAATCCCAGGCTACCATATACAGCTGACGAACTGACAGGTTTTGGCATCGTGGCAGACAAGAGGAGACATACCCGGCCTTATATAAGTACCCAAATGCTCGAAGACGCTTTTAAAGAGCATATGAATGAAGTCTTTGATGCATTTTTTGTCTTGGAATCCGATGGCAGCATATGTTTCAGACCTGGTTTTGACACTCAGCAAAAGATAAGCCATTTTGTCGGCGAAAATCCACGGTTTGCGTCTTACGAACAAGCCTTGCTGCTGCTTGCCACCGAAGTCCTCCTACTTACAGAACAAGACAACGAAAACAGGTATAACCCCAGAATCACCCTTAATACCACAAAGTCATTTGCCCATCTGGACCACCATACCAGGCAGGCATTTACGACCATGTACAATGACTATTTTTTCAAAAGGCATGACGAGTACTGGCGACAGCAGGCACTGTGGAAGCTTCCTGCCATTCTCGATGCCAGTGACATGCTTATCTGTGGCGAAGATCTCGGCATGATACCGAGTGTGGTGCCGGGAGTAATGAAAGACCTGAACATTATCTCTTTGGAAATACAGCGTATGCCAAAGGGCAGCAGCAGGTTTGGCCAGGTAAGGTCTTATCCATATTTTTCTGTTTGCAGTCCCTCGTGTCACGATATGTCTACCATCCGTGGGTGGTGGGAAGCAGACCATGACAACGCCCGAAGTTTTTACTATGATTACCTCCACTGGTACGGGCAGGCACCCGTGACATGTACTCCCGAAATCGTTCAGGCTGTAGTAGAGGATCACCTCTCATCACCTTCTATGCTGGCCATTTTTCCGGTGCAGGACCTTGTCGGCATGGATGCCGGCATCCGCCACCCAAATGCTGCCGCAGAGCAGATAAACGAACCCAGCAATCCAAAACATTACTGGAAGTTTAGATTTCATCTGACAGTGGACCAATTACTGCAAAACGATATGCTGAATGGCCGGATCAGAGCCATGGTTAAAATGGCAGGTCGTTAAAAACTATGGGAAAGGACGAAGTTACATTTACTTCCACACTAGACAGGTTTCCGGCTTCGCCGCTGTGGGGCCTCCACTTTCTGGTGCCTCATGACATAGCCGTAAAATTTGCGACAGGCAAGGACAGAAGAGTTGTATGCACCATCAATGATCTGGTGACGCTGCACTGTGCCATTATGCCAAACAAGGACACCTGGTTTGTAATGCTTAACAAAGATGTGACACGTAGACTGCAATGCTCAGTCGGAGACGAACTCAGGCTCGTGATGTACAAGGACAAATCAGAATACGGCATGCCGATGCCAGAGGAATTCAGGGAAATGCTGGACCAGGATCCCGATGCTGACCGCTATTTTCATAAACTGACTCCTGGCAAACAAAGGAGCCTGTTATACATTATATCAAAAGTAAAAAACACTGACAGCCGCATCAGAAAATCTCTTGCCATCGCCGATCACCTGACAGCCAACAAAGGAAACATCGACTTTAGATTGCTCAATGAAGCTTTTAAGGAATACAATAAAATGCAATAGCTTTTCAAAAACTATATTTCAGCATATTTTTTATTAAAAATTACATTGCAAATAATCACATGATGGCATTTTGCACGTTTATGCATAGGAAACCCAACTTTGTTTAAGCATATGAAGATTCTTATGGTTTGCCTCGGCAATATTTGCAGGTCGCCTATTGCTCAGGGCATACTGGAGGCTAAGGTAACAAGGTCAGGGCTGGGATGGCATGTCGACTCGGCCGGAACTTCAGGATGGCACGATGGCGAAGGCCCCGATCACAGGGCTGTAGATACATGCAAAGCCAGAGGCCTGAACATTTCCCGGCAGGTATCACGGAAAATCACGAGGCATGATCTTGACAATTTTGATCTGATTCTGGCCATGGATGCTGACAACTACTGTGAGATACTTTCCATATGCCACACTCAAGCCCAAAGGGAAAAGATAAAACTCATTCTTAATTTCCTATATCCTGACAGAAACATGGCTGTTCCGGACCCGTATTACGATGGCAGATTTGACGAAGTATATGACCTGCTCGACAAAGCCACAGACAGAATTATTGAAAGCTACGCCTGAATTTGAGGTTGTTATTTCTTTTTCAGGAATTCCAGGTTGCGTTTCAAGCCTTCGTATTTTGTGCGTTTAACTGCACTGCCCTCAAACATCCGTGTAAAAACAGGTTCTGAAAGATCCATCCACTCCTCCCGGGTCATTTGCAGCAATCCGCTGACTGGCTTAAACTGTGACTCGTCATGCCTGACAGAAAAGCGATTCCAGGGACATACATCCTGGCAAATATCACAGCCAAAGACCCTGTTTTGCAGCAATCCCTCAAATCTTGGGGGTATCTCTCCTCTAAGTTCAATGGTCAAATAGGAGATACAACTGGAACCGTCCATCACATACCCTTGAGGAGCAATGGCATCTGTTGGACAGGCATCGATGCAGCGGGTACAAGTGCCGCAGAAGTCATCTATAGGGCCGTCATATTCCAGCTCCAGATCACATATCACTTCGCCAAGGAAAAAATACGACCCCTTCTTCGGATGGATCAACATGGTGTTTTTTCCTATCCACCCCAGGCCGCTGCGTCTGGCAAGGTCCCTCTCCAGCACCGGGGCACTGTCTACAAATACCCTTCCCGTAACATCTCCATAGGTTTGCCTGATAAAATCGAACAGATGATCCAGTTTTTTTCTGACTACCTTGTGGTAATCCCTGCCATAGGCATACATGGAAATTACAGGAGCTGACGGGTCTTCCTGCATCTCCTGATTGTAGTAGTTGTAAGCCAGGGAAATCACACTTTTAGCTCCGGGCACCAGCTTAGAAGGATCGACTCTTTTGTCAAAGTGACTTTCAAGGTAACCCATTTCGCCATGTAACCCTTTTTTTAGCCAGGCTTCCAAGCGTGCAGCTTCCTCATCCATGTGCTCTGCCCTGCTGATGCCACACAGGAAGAAACCGAGTTCGGAGGCCTTGGATTTGATGAGGGAACTTCTGAGCTTTTTGTCCATGTAAAAGATGAAAACCCAAATGTACCAAAACCATGGGTAACAAGGGTAAAATACTGGGTTGTCTTACGACCAATGACCCATCAAGCCCATTTTTTTATCAGGAGTAATTACCAGATGGAAATTTTCCTTAAATAGTTTTATGGCTATGGCCAAAAGGATGATGCCAAATACTTTACGCAGTACGGCTGTACCCGCATCGCCAAGTTTTTCTTTTATGATATCAGAAAAATGGAGGACCGCAAATACGACAACGATGTTTAAAAAAATGGCCGTGAGGATTTCGATGTCATTGTATTTTGATTTGAGCGAAATAAGGGTGGTCATGGTACCGGCACCTGCAATAAGCGGAAAAGCTATTGGTACTATGGTCCCCGAAGCAGTTCCTGCACTCTCCCTGAAAAATCTGACACCAAGTATCATCTCTAGGCCAAGGAAAAAGAGGATGATGGCGCCGGCTACAGCAAAAGACTGAACATCCAGTCCAAATAGTTTAAGGATGCCTTCACCGGCATACAGGAAACCCACCATCAGCAGCATGGATACCAGTGCAGCCTGCATGGAATCGACGACCACTCCCTTTTTCTTGAGGTCGATGATTACAGGAATGTTGCCTATGATGTCGATGACCGAAAACAAAATCAGGGCTATGCTGAGGGTGTTTTGAATATTCATTTCAAAATATAAATTTAAATTAAGACAAATATATACTTAATTTCAGACATAAATGTTGTTTAGTTTCTTTTTTCAAACAATAATTTTACAACTCTTTAACAAAGATTTAGAAACAGGAAAAAAACACGGCGATTATTTTTACAATAATGAAAGAGGAATTGAACCGCATCACCATCTTTTTGTTTAACCATTCTTTATATAAAATTAAACAAAATGAAGATTGAACAATCTTGTGTCAACGAAATGATATCATCAGGCTCGATCAGGATTACGGAATTTGACCATGATGAGATAGGGGACAACCATTTGTTTACAAGCATTGAAACCCCTATGAGGAAAGATGCTTTTGCTTTGAGTGACCACGAAAAAAAACAAAGGATTGCTCATTATTTTAGTGAGATCATGCATACCCTCGGACTGGACCTCAGTGACGACAGCCTCAGAGGCACTCCAGAGAGGGTAGCCAAAATGTACATTGACGAGATTTTTTCAGGACTTGATCCAAAAAACAAGCCCAAAGTCGCACTTTTCGATAATAAGTATAAGTATAAACAGATGCTCGTCGAAAAGGACATTACTTTTTATTCCAATTGTGAGCATCATTTCGTGCCTATCATCGGCAAGGCTCATCTGGCCTATTTTTCAAAAGGCAAGGTGATAGGCCTTTCAAAATTAAACAGACTGGTGCAGTATTATGCACAAAGGCCACAGGTACAGGAGAGGCTCACAGTGCAGATTGGCGAAGAGCTGAAGTCATGTTTGGGTACTGAGGATGTTGCAGTTGTCATTGATGCCAAGCACCTGTGTGTATCGGCGAGGGGGATTAAGGATAATGACAGTGCCACAGTCACCTCCTATTATGGAGGCAGGTTTTTAAACGAAAGTACTAAGCGTGAGTTTCTGGATTATTTAAAATTTTAAAGGTGAAAAATTATCTGATTATAGGCGGCTCCTCAGGAATCGGACTTTCGCTTGCCGGGCTGTTGAAAGTAGAACACAACGTTTATGCCACTTACCACACTAATAAGGTGGGTGATGATACAATCCGGTATTTCTATTATGAAGCAGGAGGCAAGCTGGATACTGAATGCCTGCCCGAAGCCCTGGATGGTCTTGTTTATTGCCCCGGAAGTATTCTTCTGAGGCCTATCGAAAGGCTGTCAAGCCAGAGTTTTGTTGATGATTTTAAATTGCAGGTAGGCGGTGCCATAGACTGCATACAGGCAGTGCTTCCAAGGTTAAAAAAATCGGCCTCCTCATCTGTGGTGTTGTTTTCTACGGTAGCCGTTCAGAGTGGTTTTAACTTTCATAGCATGGTCAGTGCAAGCAAAGGGGCTATTGAAGGGTTGAGCAGGGCGTTGGCAGCCGAGTTTGCACCACATATACGGGTAAATTGCATAGCTCCCTCGCTGACACATACACCGCTAGCCGCTTCGCTTTTAAATACAAATGAGAAAATGGAGGCCAATGCCAAAAGGCATCCCTTGCGAAGGGTGGGTCGCCCGGAGGATACTGCAAATCTTGCGGCATTTCTTCTTTCAGAAAAATCATCCTGGATTACAGGCCAAGTGATACATTCTGATGGAGGAATGTCATCAATCAATGTTTGACAATTACAGCCAAAAAAATATTTTGGTCCGTGGCGGGATAATGAATTAAAATGTCATTCTGATTCACTATCTTGCGATTGGTCTCCACACGGATTTTGTCATTTAGGTCTAATACATCCTGGTAAAGTATGGTAAAACAACTGGCTAAACTATTATTATTATTCGGGTTATTAATTGATTTTGAGCTCGCTTCAGGACAGCAGGAACATTGCCAAAAGGCTGATGTACTTATGAAAAAACAGGACTATACCGGAGCCATTGGCCTATATGAAAAGTGCTTAGGTAGCGATTCCACCAGACATGAAACATTAAATTCGCTGGCGTTTTGTTATCTCAATGCCGGAGATTATGCTCTGGCAAAGGAAAAATACCATATCCTCGAAAGAGTAGATTCCTTTGGCACTGAAGCAGCCATCAGGCTTGCATCCATCTACGAAGTACAGCAAAACCTGCCCAAAGCCATCAGGTACAACCTCCTGCTTAGCAAACGGTTTCCCGGCAACCCTGTTTACCTGAGAAAACTGGGCTCGCTCTACCTTCAGGGCCGCGAATCCACCCAGTCAAGGCAGATGTACCGCGAGGCTCTGATGATAAATCCTAGAGACCTTTTGGCTGTGCAAGGTTTGTCAGAGATCCTGGTGACTGCCGACAGCCTGGAGACTGCAGATTCTTTGCTGTCTGTAGGCCTTAAGACTGACAGCCTCCACATTGGCCTCAGCCTACTTAGGTCCCGGGTGTTATACCGCACAAGACATTACAGGGAGACAGCCGACATATTGCACCGGATGACATACCGCACAGAACTCAACAATTATTATAACAAATTGCTTGGCTATTCATTTATGCAGATTGACTCCCTCGAAAAAGCCATATTTCACCTCCAAAAATCGCTGCTCGAAGAAAGTGACCCCGAGTATGCCCTTTTTTACCTGGCATTGGCATACGAAAAGAAAAAAGAATACGAACGTTCTGACTGGTATTATAGCGAAGCCATCAAGGCTGGCATATCAGAAAACGTGGCCCAGTATTACCGTGGTAAAGCCCGGATAGCCATGCAGACCGATAAAAACAAGGAAGCCATAGACCTGTACCGACAAAGCCTGGAATATCAAAAAGACCCCACTGTATATTTTTTCATGGCCAATGCGGCGGACCTGTATTACAAGGACAAGACTAGGGCCGCAGAATATTACAGGAAATATCTGGCCAGTGGGCATGACAATGCAGAGTTTATCAGCATATCAAAAGAGAGACTGGCCGCCATAAAGGAAAACAGGTTTATGAAAGGAGGCAAATGAAATTTTACAGATTCGGTTGTTCCAATTATGACAGAGGAAAGTGTTTTTCATATCATAAAAATTTATTATATTTGCCATTTATTAAGCTTCATCATTCAAAATAAGAGACATCAGAATGGCTGACCACTCTACAGTACAATATACCGAAGACAATATTAAAAGCCTCGACTGGCAGGAACACATCAGGCTCAGGCCCGGCATGTACATCGGCAAGCTGGGAGATGGTTCGTCACATGATGACGGCATATATGTTCTGCTCAAAGAAGTGGTGGATAACTCCATAGACGAATATGTTATGGGCCACGGCAAGACCATTGATATACAAATAGAACACGGCAAGGTTTCTGTGAGAGACTACGGCAGGGGCATACCTCTGGGCAAGGTCATAGACTGTGTTTCCAAAATAAATACGGGTGGAAAATACGATTCCCGGGCGTTTAAAAAATCTGTGGGGCTTAACGGTGTAGGCACCAAGGCGGTCAATGCCCTTTCTTCGTATTTCAGAGTGCAGTCTGTCAGAGACGGCGAATGCAAGGTAGCCGAGTTTAAGGAAGGGGTTCTTATCAAGGACCACAAGATGGCAAAGTCAGGTGAAGTCAATGGCACGCTTATAGAGTATATAGCCGACGAAAACATATTCAAACATTTTAAATACCGCTCTGAATATGTCGAAAACCAATTATGGAACTATGCCTATCTCAATGCCGGCCTGAAACTCAACTACAATGGTAAAATACTCGTTTCTAAAAACGGGCTCAGGGACCTTCTCGAACGAAAAACGGATGTCGAAAATCTGTTGTATCCAATCATCCACCTTCAGGGCGAAGATATTGAAGTCGCCATTTCGCACAGCACACAATATGGTGAGGAGTATTACTCATTTGTCAATGGCCAGAACACGACACAGGGTGGTACACACCTTGCAGCATTCAGAGAAGCAATAGTGAAGACGCTCCGTGATTATTATAAAAAAGATTTTGATTCACGTGATGTACAGACATCTATAGTTGGTGCCATCAGCCTGAAAGTAGAAGAGCCGGTATTTGAGTCACAAACAAAGACCAAACTCGGATCTCTCAACATGTCACCCGACGGGATAACCATCAGGTCATTTGTCGTGGACTTCCTCAAGACAAATCTGGACAACTACCTTCACAAAAACAAGGAAATCGCCGATGCAATCCTTCGCAAGATACAGCAATCGGAGCGGGAACGAAAGGAGATTGCCGATATAAAAAAAATAGCCAACCAGCGGGCCAAGAAAGCAAATATCCACAACAAAAAGCTCCGTGATTGCAGGAATCACCTTACTGACGGACGCAAGACGGATGACGAAAACAAGCTGGCTACTACCATCTTTATCACGGAAGGTGATTCTGCCAGCGGCTCCATCACCAAAGCAAGAAATGTACAATCACAAGCGGTGTTTTCGCTAAGGGGCAAGCCTCTTAATTGTTATGGTATGACCAAAAAGGTGGTGTACCAAAACGAAGAATTAAATCTGCTCCAGCATGCACTGGACATAGAAGATGGCATCGAAAACCTCAGATACAACAGGGTAGTGATTGCCACCGATGCAGACGTAGATGGTATGCACATTAGGCTACTGCTGCTCACCTTTTTCCTGCAGTTTTTTCCTGATCTCGTCAAGGCTGGCCACCTTTTCATCCTGGACACACCCTTATTCCGGGTCAGGGACAAGCAGAAAACATTCTACTGTTACAGCGAAAAGGAAAAACAGGAAGCCATCGGCAAACTCAGGGGAAAAGCCGAAATCACAAGGTTTAAAGGGCTGGGAGAAATTTCACCTAATGAATTTGAAGATTTTATAGGCGAAAACATAAGACTGGAGCCTGTCATCCTGGGCGAAAAAACCAAAATCGAAGACCTGTTAAGTTATTATATGGGTAAAAATACGCCCGAACGCCAGGAGTTTATCATCGGCAACCTGAAAGTCGAACTCGACCATCTCACGCCCGCAGAAGAGGAAGTCATGGATTTGACTCTTGCCGGCGAAGAAGTAGGAGCTGAAGCAGGCTGACCTATAAATGGTGGCTTACCACAGCTTGTTGTATTCCGGATTGTTTACCCACTTTCCCCATTTTTTATTGTAGGTGTGGATATTTTTTGTAGGTTTTCCCTGGAGGTCGTAAAGATCATGGCCTGCATTGGCCCACTCAAATATGCTACCATAGAGGTTTGACACATTGGTAAAACCTGCCTTAATCATTTTTGTGGCTATCTTTTCGCTCCTGTATCCAATAGAGCAATACACCACAATCCTCTTATTTTTTGGAATATCCTTTAACATGTCCAAATCAAACTTGTTGTAATCCACAAATCTGGCCGCCGGAATATGGGATACCTTGTACTCTCCAAAGCCGCGTGCATCTACAAACAGGATTTTATCCCTGTCATTGTAAGCATCAGTCACACTGATTACGGGTGCGGTATATTCAAGATAACTGTTAACCTTACGGTCAAACTCAGGATTGGCACAAGATGCAAGCTTTGAATACTGGCTAACCAGGGTTTCTGTCATCGTTGTGATAGTGGTAAAAAGTAACAGGATTCTTAAATAAATCATAGTGCGGCTATAAGTGTCAGGAAATTTTGACAGGACCATCGCCTACCTTGTCTTTGATAATCCTGCCTTCGTGACAAAGGGGTTTCAGGAAAGACGAGATGAAGCGGCTCACTTTTTCTTCGTATTCGTCAGGATACAACAGATGTACATTGGGTCCGGCATCCAGAGTAAAATAAAGAGGTATACCGGTTTCTGTCCTGAATTGTCTTACGAGATTTATAGCTGACAGGGAGCCTTCCTTCATCAGGATGTATGAAGGATCTGAGCACATCATGAGGGCGTGGAGAGTGAGGGCTTCGTCTTCCGTGATTTTGCCAAAGGTGTCTAAATCGCCGTCATGCAGTGCGGCGATGAGCTTTGCTGCTCTTTCGTTGGCCTGTTTATACCGTGCCGGGGCGTATGGGTTACCTTCCATAAGGGCATGACCTGCTGAGGAGGAGACACTTTTTTCTTCGGGGCTGATAATAAGGATGTCATCATGAAACGACCGGAATACCTGATGAACCTCCTGCGAAAGTCCCAGGGCCCATTCGTCTGAAGACCCGGCCAGAGAGGGCAATTCACCCCATATGGCGGCCGTCTGATATACCGATCTGCAGGCACTGCCACTTCCGAGCCTGCTTATAAGAGATGCTTTCCTGAGCATTGCCGATGACCCCGGAGTCATGCCGGTAATCATGGTTTCGAGGTCACAGAGAGCCATGGCCAGGGCAGACATCGCTGATGCCGAGGATGCTATGCCACTGCTATGTGGGAAGGAATTGCTGGTTTCGATACTGAGGTGGCCGCTTTTTAAAAAAGGAAAATACGGCTCAGTTATGTTTTCGAGAAACCTTCGTATGCGGCCCTCAAATGCAGGGTTTTCGCGTCCCTCAAAGATAAATTTGAGTTTGAGAGCATCACTTCCGAGGTCCTCTTCCCACGAAAGGAAGGTGCGGGTAGCCGCTTCACTCAGCGTAAAACTCACTGAGGCATTGTTTGGCAACTGATTGCTATGTTTGCCCCAATACTTAACCAGGGCTATGTTTGATGGGCATTGCCAGCCTGTGGAATATTTAAGATTTCCCTGACCTGTTGAGTTTGACATACTTGAGACTGGTTTCGTTTTCGATGCGGTAAGATACATCAAAATCCTGAAGTACGGCGTCAAGAATGGGATATTGCCCTTTGACATAACCTTCTTTCAGATCATAGCTGTAGAGCTTAGAAAATGTATTCCAATAAAATGCCTTAAATCCCCCTTTAAGGTCTTTAATAAGGTTGTAAATAGGTTGTCCGGTCTCTTTCTCAATCATCTTAATCATAATCTTGCCCTGCAGCTTTGTAAGGTTTTTTAGGGGCTCTTCAAATTCTTTTGTGAGCTGGTCTTCGAGTTCGGCGATTTTTTTCTTCCTTTCTTTCTTGCTCATGTGTTGTGATGCATACTCCAATTCCCTGAATATACGGATGGCTTCCTTGGCGTAAGGGTACACCTTTGCTGCGTAGTTTCTGAATTTCTGATACTTGAGATAATCATCATTTGAGGCAAATGACCTGTTTGCCGTAATGCTGATGTCGTCCAGATCTACAAGAATCAGTGTGTCTCCGGTCTCCGTGATGAGTGCGGGATATACCCTGCCTTCGACCGTTATTTTTGTTTCCGTTCCGCCCATCTCAGGGATTTTTTGTGCATGGGTTTTGAATGGAATTAACAGAGAAACAAAAAGTGACATGAATGCCAAAAGATAACTCTTGCGACCATAGGTTTGGGTCAATGTTTTTAAGGTCAAGGTGGTTTTATTTTGTTAAAGTCAAAACGTTTGTCCGTCCGGATAAGTTATACGTTTTAAAATCTTTAACACTTGTCGGCAAATGAGAAAGGGTGACATATGTATAAATCCGGGGTCAAAAAGCAAGATTTACCGATTTAAGTCCATTTTGTTTTTGTAACATTGCTTTTAATTTTATTCCCCGACTGACAGCATTGAAAAATATAGTTCTTTTAGTATTCATCCTTGTCTTAAACTGGCAGCAGGCCACAGCCCAGCACAGCCTGGAAAAGTTGCCCTATCCTGTCAACTCGGATTACCTGGACGAAATATGCCCTGTACTGTCGCCAGACAGGCAGCTGCTTTTTTTTACGAGAATGGCTGACCCTGATTGTGAAAAGACACTTATTATAGACGGAATGGATGTAAATCAAAGTCTATCGCCTGACGAATATGCGTTCAGACTGCAAAAGGTGTATTCTCAAATAGCCAACAGAGTGATTGCAGATCCCCTGGCTACTACCTACAACCAGGATATATGGTATACGCGACTCTCCGATGGCCAACCGGTAGGAATCTATCATCCCGGATATCCTATCAATGATGTGTTGCCTAATAGTATTTGTTCAGGTTATGGTACTGCCAATGCCTATCTTGTTATAAATCAGTTTGAAAAGACGGGAGGGATTGACAGGGGGTTTTCAACAACACATCTAAATGGGAGAGAGTTTGCTTTTCCAGAACCCCTCCATATAGAAAGATTCAACAAGTCTGCAAGCGAACTGAACCTGACGGCAGCCACAGACTCATCAGTCGTCATCCTGGCGATGAAGGACGAAAACGGATACGGCAACATGGACCTGTATGTCTGTTTCAGAACAGGACCCTCAGCATACAGCCAACCCGTCAATCTTGGTCCTGATATAAATACTGCAAGCAGGGAATCCACGCCTGTTCTCAGCAGTGATCTCAAAAGAATTTACTTTTCGTCTGACAGACCGGGCAGCTACGGAGGCACCGACATTTACTATGCCCAAAGAAAGGATTTTACCTTTACCTCATGGTCTGCCCCTGTGCGTTTAAATCCGCCGGTCAATTCACCATATGATGACTCACATCCGTATCTGGCATCTGATGACGACAGCTTCTATTTTACCTCTAACAGGGATGGAACCAGCGACATTTACAAAGCCCGGCTGATACGACAAAAACCAGGGAAAGAAGTGTCGGTCACTATTAAAATTATCAATGGTAAAACAGGGAAAAAGAGTACGGCAGAGCTCATCTGGGGCGAGGCCTACCAGGATTTGAGGCCCGGTTTTTTCAGAGCAAGGGAGGGTGTGGCCAAGTACGTGTTTTATGAAAATAAGCCCATGGCGTTTAAGGCCGTTAACAGGGATCTTTTCAGTGACGAAGTGATTATTGACCCTCAGGACCTGATAAATGCGGGAGAAACAAACAGGGAAATCGTACTTATCATGTATGGACCCCAGAGACCGGAACCTCCATCCTTACCAAGACTCAAAGCGGAGAAAAAAAATGAAGGACTGACAGATGATGATCTCAATGCCAGGGCAAGCCTGAAAAGCATTTATTTCGAAAGAACCAAACCCGAGGTGCTGCAGCAGTCCTATCCGGTGATCAAACAACTGGCCGAAATCATGCTGGAGAGGCCCCGCCTTTATATCCTTATAGCCGGACACACTGACAATGTGGGTGACGAAGCCGCAAAGCAAAAGTTATCCGAGGACAGAGCCCGTGCCATAAAGGACCTCCTCGTACAAATGGGTGTGCCTGAAGACCGTGTAGATACCGCTGGATACGGTGATTCCAGACCCATTGCACCTAATGATACGGAAACAAATAAGAGCCGCAACAGAAGGGTGGAGATTAAAATCGTATCTCAGTAGCAGGGTTGTGGACCAACCGATGGTAGGATTCCGGTGTATTGATATTTTCAAGGCAAGTGGGATTTTCAGGAAGCAGTTTTTCCGGAGGAAAAGAATCAAGGAAAGCTTGCAGTGATCGACCGCCTTTTATAAAAAAATCCACTAAACGGTTGAGCTTTTGGGTGCCCCATACTGAGCATACAGGCTCATAACAGTTTCTGTCCTCATTATAATACATGGTGAGTCCATCGTCATGGGCCAAGTAATGATTCTGTAATAGCCCGAGGTCTGCAACAGTGATTTTAGGCATATCACAGCTGAGAAAAAATAGGGGCGTACGCAGCTGGATATAACATGAAACCATGGCACCTGCGGGTCCCTCTCCGGGATATAGGTCAGTGATGGCGGAGTAAGGAAAAGTATGGCTTATGAGCTGATTTTCATTCACCGAAAGGTGCACTTCATCGCATACTTCTGACAATAATGAGGCCATGTGGCTCCATAGTGGTTTGTCAAGCCATAGAAGCATAGCTTTGTCTGTGCCCATACGTCGGCTTTTTCCGCCCATAAGTACGACACCGATCATGGTTCAGGTCTTTATTCTTTGTTTACCGCAGTAAATATTAAAGCCTGTTTTTTTAAGGAAGCCTATCAGTGTCTGACTGTTGCTGATTGCCAGGTCTACGGCCAGACTCGATGGTGCACCGACGGCAGCAATCACAGGTATGCCGGCCATGGAGGCTTTTTGCACCAGCTCAAAACTTGCTCTGCCGCTGAGCAGCAGTATGTTGTCCTGAAGAGGTATCCTGCCGGCCATCAGGGCATGGCCTACCAGCTTATCCAGAGCATTGTGTCTGCCGACGTCTTCGCTGTGGTAGAGGTATCTGCCTTGCGGCGAAAACAGGGCACAGGCGTGCAGACCTCCTGTGAGCTCAAAGGTGGACTGGACACCCAGAAGGGTTTCCTGCAATCCTTTAAGCACATCGTCTGACACTATGGTTTCCTGTTTTGTTGGCATGAATGCTGATTTTGCCGCGATGGCTTCTACAGATGCTTTGCCGCATACTCCACAACTGGAGGTGCTGTAAAAATTTCTCTCTACGGCTCCCGGTGAAATGTCGACACCCGCTTCGGGTATAACATTGACAGTGTTTTCATCTTTTTGCAACACGGTGGCCACCTCTGCATAGTCCCTGATCATACCTTCCGTAAAAAGGAATCCCAGTGCCAGGGCGATATCATCTCCAGGTGTACGCATCGTGATGGTCGATGGCTTACCGCTAATTTCTATCTGCAGGGGAGCCTCCACAGCTACATAATCGCATACCTCTGTGACAGTTGCGGCTTTGTGTCGCAAGATATTTATTTCTCTGACTTCTGCCGGCTGCCTGCCTAAATCAGTCATGGGAACCAACAGGTGCCTGAGGATTGGGGAAGAGGTCAGATTCGTCTTCATGGGACCTTGGTTTCAGACATTGGAAATCTTTTTCTACCAGAATGTACAAGCCATCAGGTCTGGTAGTATCGAAGCCTACACGATGGTCAGTTTCCCAGTTTCTGGCAAGGTTTGATGGCACCAACACTGTAATCGTTGCCTCGTTAAAAGCCGCAGACAGGCTGTCAAAGTCACCCTGCACTACTTCATACTGAAGTCGGCTATTGTCAGCAAACCGGCACTCGGAGACCACCCTGCCATGAGAGGCAAACTCTAAAATCTCACCCTGAGAAAGTCTCAATCGCAAGGAATTGCCGCTGATCCGTATTTTCATGGCAGTCTGTTATTTTGTTGCTGATGTAAATATAGGGTGTTTTTTTATAGCATTCAAGCCGGCAACGGAAAATCTGCAGGGTGTTATTTAGCTTTGATTCTGTTAAGGCCGGATTTTGCTTTTTGGTGCAGACTGGAAGTGTATCCTGCAGGATCAAGTTTCAAACATTTTTCAAAGTAACCCCGGGCTCTTACGTACTTTTTCTGCTGTTCGCAGATGAGACCTGCCTGGAGTGCTGAGCTGCAGGCGTAATATTTTCCGGGATCACTTTTGACTATGGTCAAATCATAATATTCCAATGCGTCTGTGTAGTTTTTAAGGGCATCGGCTACGCGGGCCAGCCTGTAATAGTACTCACCGTCATGGATGGCATTGACAAATTTGTCGCCGTTTAAAACCAGCATTTCGTGACACTTGGTGTAATAGCCGCCATCGTAGAGTAGTCGGGCTTTAAGCAGAATGTCATTGGGCACCAGCCCCGACCGTGCCTCCTTGCTGGCCTGTATGTCCTCATCTATGAGTGCAAAACCCTGATTGTGGCACGATTTCATGTCTTTTTTATAAGCCTGAATGTCCTTGTTTACAGCCAGGTGGTACCATCCCAGTTTTTGCCAGGCTTCTTTGATATAATGTCGACCCCTGAAATGCTCGAGAAAAATCCTTATGTGCACATGGGCATCCTTGTCCAGACGGCACAGCTTAAATTTTCCGTATATAAAATTCAGGTAATAAAATGGAAGATAATCACTACCATCCGGCCTCTCTTCCAGGATACGGATGGCCAGTTCGTTCCGCCCAGTTTTATGTGCCATAGTGGCTTTGAGAAAAGCAATGAGCGGATTGGTCTTGTGGTCTAATCTGAAACGGTCAAAGAGCTTAAATGCTTCTTCTTTTCTGTTGTTTGAATAAAAAAGGATATAGCTGTAGATGGCGACAATCTCTGATGTATACATGCTGTTTTCTGCAGCTGCCCTGTCCGCCAGCAGCTTTATCTCATTGGTGCCCAATTCCACAGAACCCTTAACACCCATGATTTTGCGGACCCATGACGGTACACTTTCGGCCAGAGCGTGTATGATCGAAAGACTTTTGTTGTTTTCAAGGAAGTCAGGGTGGAGGGCTTTGTTTTTTTCGAGGAGCTTATATGCTTCGTACACATCTCCTGCAGCATTGATCTTGTCGTCAAACTTGAGTTTTATTGTGGCCCATTGTAGCAGGATTTCTGCCTGACAAAAGAGATAATATGGTGATGACGGGTCTGATTTTCTGATCTTTTCGAGCCTCAGGTCCCGGTTTTTAACCAGCTTTTTATAGACAGAAGCGTCTTCCTGTATAAAAAGGGTGAAAAAATCGATGTAGTTTTCGATGTAGTATGACATAGCATTGTCAGGGTCCTTAAGTTTTGAAAGGTTTACCTTGCTTTGTCCGTTTCGGAGTCGAAGTGATGAAATATCCTTGTAAGCATCTTTGAGTTCTGTGGTCATTTCTAACCTTGATTGTCCGATTGATGCAGTTGACCACAAGCAAAACAACAGTGTCATCAAGACCCAATGCCGGCCTATGACAAAAAAGCCCTGAATAAACGCAGTATCCAGAGCTTTAAGTTTATTAATATTTTGCCTTACTAGTTTCAGACTTCCTGAGGTGTCACTATGCTTTCGTCTACCAGCACACGCCCACAGTGTTCACATGCTATTATCTTCTTCATCACGCCTATTTCTATCTGCAATTGTGGAGGTATCCTGTTGAAACATCCGCCACAAGCTCCCCTGGCGACGGAAACAACAGCCAGGCCGTTTCTGTAAGTCTTTCTGATCTTGTCATACGACTTGAGTAATCTTTCGTCTATTTCTTTCCTGGCTTTTTCTGATTCCTTGACAAGCTTGGCTTCGTCCTTCTCGGTTTTTTCTATGATCTTCTGAAGCTCGACTCTTTTAGAATCCATGTCTTTAGTTCGTTGCTCCAGCTTGGAATTGATGCCGTCAAAAGACTGCTGTTTTATTTCACGCTGGGCATTGGCTTCTCTTATCTTTTTCTGCGAAAGCTGAATTTCCAGCTTTTGTAACTCAACCTCTTTGGTGAGTGCGTCAAATTCTCTGTTGTTTTTGACGTTTTCGAGTTGCTTTTCGTATTTGGTAATCAGGTTTTCGGCCTCCTTGATGTTTGTATTGTGGTTGCGTATCTCGTTGTCGATATCGGTGATGGAGTTTTCCAGCTTTTTTAATCTGGTCTTTAGTCCTGTAATCTCATCTTCCAGGTCAGAAACCTCCATAGGAAGTTCTCCTCTTAGGACCGATATTTCGTCCATCCTGGAGTCAACAAGTTGGAGAGAATACAGTGCCCTTAGTTTATCGGATATGCTTTGTTCTTTTACGGCTGCCATGGTTTATATTAATAATATTTTATCGGATTAGTATTCACTTTTGTGTAATGGGCTGCAAAGTTACTAAAATTCTTAATAATCAAGTGATAAAGAAGCTCAATTGTATATTTCTCACTTTCGAAATGGCCGATATCGGCAATGATTATTTTGCCGTCAGCATCAAAAAATTCGTGGTATTTAAAGTCGGCCGTGATATAAATGTCGGCTTCATTACGGATGGCATCCTTTAGCAGAAAACTGCCGGAGCCGCCGCAAACGGCAATTTTATGTATCAAAGGTCTGCACAGGGCAGTATGTCGGATGACAGAAAGCTCCATTTTCTCTTTTAGATAATGCAGAAAATCTGCGGCTTCCATCCGGCTTTTAAGGTAACCGGTGACACCCGGCCCCACAGGATTTTCATTGTGAAAAACACCCGGTGTCGCCTGCAATATCTCCATATTTTCCAATCCGAGTTTTTCACCTATTTTAGTATTGACACCCGAAGTATATACCTTATCAAGGTTTGTATGTATGGCAAAAATGGCGATGTCATGTTTTATAGCTTTAATGACTGTCCGCTCTATGTAACTGGCTCCGTTTAATCTTTTTAAACCCCTGAATACTATCGGGTGGTGTGCCACAATCAGATTGCAGCCCAGATGTATAGCTTCGTCTACCACTTCTTCGGTAGAATCAAGAGATACCAGTACGCCACGTACCGGAGCCGTCACATCTCCTACTATGAGTCCGGAGTTGTCATAATCTTCCTGTAAGTGGGGCGGTGCCACCTGATGGAGAAAAGATATAATATGTCCTATGGTTGTCATCTGATAGGGTAAAAATGTAAAACGTTATCGGTCTCCATATGTTATGAAGAAGCAGGAAATATTTTGTCCCACGCTGTGGCCAATGACGGTAAAACTGACCTGTACTGAGCTTTGTGTGTAAAAAATACGCTTATGTGCACAGCAGTGAGGTCCATGACTTCCATGCCTGTGACACCGGTGATTTTTTCCCTGCTCCATCCTGTAATGTCTTCGATTTTCATCCATGTGTTCTGGCAGTCAGGAAAAGCAATTTGTTTGTGCACATCCATAAATGCAAGGCCATAGGCATAATAGCCTATATTAAAATAATCGGAGGGATAAAGCACAGCTTTGGTCAGTTGCTCCAGAGAGAGGATGATAACACCGTCTTCATGATTTACCTCGACTGTATGCAGAAATGGATGATTTGGTGTAGGGAATGGATGCTTGTAAAGAAAGACCCTGTCATATTCGCCGATAAGGTAGTCCTTGTAATTTGATGTCATATGTACGCCATGGGCCGCCACCATACATTTTATATCTTCGGGCACCTCTCTCATTTCTGAACCTACAGACTGGAAAAGGCGGCCATCGAGATATAACATCATTCTCTGATCAAAAGACTGCCTTTCCAACTCCTGCATCTCAGCATACGGCCTGAAATATCTGGACAACCATTCACCCAGTTTAGGGTCCAGGGGCACCGGAAACTTTTTAAGCCAGCCATGGTCCAGAGGCCCGTGGAAAACGTAGAGGACGACCAATAAAATGACGGGAATAAAAATGTAGACCGAAAGCCGCTGACTGGTATTCCATGTATAATACAATATAGCCAGGGCGGCCACGATGAGCGGCAGGGCGAGAACTTTGGATATCGAGTGGATTTTCATTAATACCGGAGCTTGCAGATGAGGAATGGTGTGCCAAAAGAATTTCAGGTAATCACTGACATTGTTGTCAAAAGTAATCAATCCTGATTCTTAAGGGATAACAAAAAAGGGGCAATTTTTATTACAAAATCACCCCTTTGTTAAGTGGTACCTCCCAGATTTGAACTGGGGACACACGGATTTTCAGTCCGTTGCTCTACCAACTGAGCTAAGGTACCGGCTAGCTCTTTGAAAAAGCGACGCAAAATTAATTGAATTTTTCAAACTTCAAAAATAATTTCAAATAAAATGGCAGAAGTCGATGGCTTACAATTGTGTGTGCCTTAAAGTCATGATTCAAATCATTAAGTAATAAACGATGTAAATTAGTACTATGGCAAGCTTCGTTGTACCTTTGTATCTGATTTTTGGTTTGATCTTTGCAATGCAGGTCTAAAAAGCACATACAAATATGAGTCAGTCGCACCATCACCCACGGACCCAGGCCCAGATATCCAGGGCAGCTATTCAAAGGCTTTATGTATCTATGAGGCACCTTATCCTGCGAGGGTCATACAAACCACTGGGGGTTTCCGGCGAATCCATGGTGGAAGCTATGCTTTTACTGAGGCCTGAAATTTACGGTTCGATAGCTGACGAAGAAAAAGTAGAACTCACGGGCTTGCTTTATATTTTTCAGAGGCTTCCCAGAGGTATAGAACAGTGTAGATACATCAAGCTAATTTCCAGAGAGGGTTTTGATCTTTCACATTTTGAAAAACATGTACCTCCACGTAGAAAAAGAGATTGCTACAGGGTCGATGAAGAGAATATGTTTATCGAAATGACCAGGGGAGGCTCTGACCTGTATGACATCCTCACCCACCTCACCTTTTTATATATAGAAGCAGAGAAAATACGGAGAAACAGCCTGGATGTCAGAAACAGGAAAAACCGCTCATGGCTTATGCTCGAAAAAATGGTGGCGGATATTGAGGCGGGCCACGAAGTCAATACGGAGGTGGGCTTTACCTATCTGAATACCATCCTCGGCAGGACATACAGTGAGGTGGCCGAGGCCTATGTAAAATTTGAAAAATCGACCGACGTCAATGACCTCTTTTCGGTAACATACTGGCTCGGGAAGATCAGTATGGACGAGCACCTCAATCAGGTGGACAGGGAGATAACCTTTTCGCCGGCACTCAGAGAAAGCCTAGGTCATCATATTTACGGGGAGGCATGGGCCAATAAAATAAAAGGCACTCTATTTGAATCCGGTCTTTTTAACAGGCCCATTCACGTCATCAGTGCCAATCTGCATAGTGTCATGAATTGTTTCTATGCCAAAGGTGCCCTGGGTAAAAAAATAAAATACGAAAGTTTAGACCAGTATGCTGAGATGCTCAGCAAAGATGAAAACTCAGACTTGCGGCAAGCCGTAGAAAAACATGCCTTGCAGCACGGAATGATAAGATTGTCTGACACCAGCGGTACCAACATCGGTGTACAGATATTTGATATGGCCAGGGTCGATAAAAAAACCCTCCCGGAAGAGCTAGTGGTCGATGGCAGGGAAGCCCGGAAAGAGCCTGTGATTGTCGTAATGGATTATGCCTTCGGCGAACAAGCTTTTGAAACCATGGACGAGTTGTTAAAGCCATATATGATCAACAACGAAAAGCACATGATGAACATTAAATCCGTCAACATCATGGGCAAGGCTGGTATTCTGGAGGGTGACAAAGGGGACATTATGATACCGACAGCACATGTGTTTGAGGGGACGGCTGATAATTATCCATTTGAAAATGCACTGACCGGCTCTCAGTTTGAAGGCTCGGGACTCGGTGTTTACGAAGGCACCATGATCACGGTCCTGGGCACTTCTCTCCAAAACAAAGATATACTCACTTACTTCCTTAAGTCTTCGTGGAAAGCTGTGGGACTTGAAATGGAAGGAGCACACTATCAAAAAGCCATCCAGGCAGCCAAAAGCATCAGAGGCAGCATAAGTCCCGACGTAAAACTTAGGTATGCTTACTATGCCTCAGACAATCCTCTGGAGACAGGCAGCACCCTGGCTTCAGGAAGCCTCGGCCTTGACGGTGTCAAGCCCACCTATCTTATCACACTCAGGATACTGCAGGGGTGCCTGGCTCAATAATCGTAACCAAAGTCAATCAATATATGATACGTTATTTTCTTTTACATCTGTTAATTATTCTTGGGGGTTTTTGTACTCAGGCACAGGATGATATGCACAAGGGGGATATGCATAAGGATATGATGGTAATGACTGATTCCACCAAAACCTGCTGTACATCATGTTACCAAAACATTATATCTGCGGGAGGTAAATATTATTTCAGCCCTATGAAAAACACCATTAAAACCCTTGCATCCAATGGATTTGTTCTGGACGAAACTGCTCTGGAGTATCAGGTTCGGCTCTTCAATCTGCCTAAACTATTCTACTACCAGCAGCTGGGTACGCTTAGCAATACTAATTATGTTTCTGTAACCGGATTTGGTATCAAGGAAGATCTTAAGTACGATTTTATTAAAAGCCCGATGTTTATGCTTGCTCCATATGTCGAACTCGGAGGTGGGTATTATAGGATGAACATAGCCAAAGGAATAACTTCAAGTTCGATTGGCTCTGTACTCAACTCACAGGTTGAAAATTATTTTCTGGACAACTTTATCTTGTCGGGAGATGTGGGTCTGGAGCTGGGCATAGCTTTCAAAATTGATGACAGAAGACTCGGCATCGTTTTAAATGGTGGCTACATGGCCAATGTGCCTGCTCAATGGAGGTTGGCAGGTTCTCTGGCATTTAATGACAAGGTAAGTCTGGCAAGTCCTTATGCAGGTGTAACACTACGCCTTGATATGGAATGTACAGATTGTTGCAAATGATGACATAAAAAAGGGCCAGGTTAAAACTACCGGACCCTTTTTTTATGACATCTGTGCGGATTATCAGTTGATACCCAGTTTGGTCTTTAAGACAGGCATAAGGTTTTCTGACTCTGTAGCGTGTAGGATCATGCCCAGGCTCATGTCAAAAATCATCGTATATCCTCCTTCTTTGCCTAGTTTTTCTATTTCGGCCTTTACCTTGTCTATGATAGGCTTGTAAAGCATTTCTCTTTTTTCAGCCACTTTTTGCTGTATTTCAGCCTCGTACTTTTTAATTTCTTCCTGTTTAGCTACCAATACTTCTTCTTTTTGCTGCATTTGTACCTTGGAAAGTGTGCCGCCAGAAGCTTCATTCATGTAGGCTTTGTATTCGTCTTCAAATTTTATGACCATCTCCTGGCCTTTGGCTAAAAGTTCGTTTTGAAGTGCCTGCAACTGATTGTCAGCAAGCTTCATCTCTGACATGCCTACGAGCAGTTCCTGTGTATTGACATATCCAAATTTTTGTGCTGACATTGTTAGCAAACCTGTGCAGATCATGATAAAAGTCAGAAAAGTGCGTTTCATTTTGTAAATTGATTTGTTTAATAAAAACTTTATTTGCCGTTTATAACCAGCCATAAGGAGGGTTAATTTTATTTTGCGGCGTATTAACTAAATTTTATGATTACTCGGGTTCAAAACCAAGTACTATGTTAAATGTTGCATATTTACCGTCTGCCGGTGTCTTGTCAAATCCCCATCCGTAGTTAAAGCCCAGGAGTCCAAACATAGGCAGAAACACTCTGGCACCCACACCTGCTGACCTCTTGAGATCAAATGGATTGAACTCCCTGAAAGTTTTGTATGCATTTCCTCCCTGCACCCAACCTGTAAGGTAAATTGTGGAGTTTGGATTGAGCGAAAGCGGATACCTCATTTCCAGCGTGTATTTGTTGTATGCCGGTGCTCCCTGATAACCACCTGAAGTAGTGGGGGCTCCATTGCCGGTGATGTCTCTGGTGTCATAGCCTCTGAGTGCAATGATTTCCTTTCCCTGGAGTCCTGCGTTCTGGTTGTTGAGTCCGTCGCCTCCCACTTCAAAACGTTCGAAAGGAGGGATGCCTATGTCATTGTTATATGCTTGCAGTATGCCTATCTTAGCATTGGCGGCAAGCACCAGTTTGTCTACAAGATTAAAATACCACTCGGCCAGGAATTTCCACTTGTGATATTCCAGAAATTTGAATTTGTTGGCTTCCCTAAGTTCATCTATTTTGGCCTGAACCTGTTCTTCAGTAACCGGCCTTCCGGGACCGTTTTCAAATATAAGCTCTCTTCTGATATCTGCAATCTCCGCATCAGAAGGATTAAAAAACTTTGGTTTTTTAAACAGTGAATACGGCGGGGTAAACTGCAGGGTCAGAGACATCCTGGAGCCACTCCTTGGAAACAATGGATCATTGATGCTACTGCGTGTAAATACCTGCTTGAAGTTGAAGTTGTTAAATGTTCCCTTTGATACGGCAAATCCTCCGGCCCTGAAATTGTCAAGTTGTATTTGTTCGATATTGAGGGTGGTAGAAGAAGAGAAAAAGTCGTCGGGCCATTTTAGCTGTGACCCCAGGCCTATGAACCCGCGGGTAATCTTGAGTTTTCCTGAGCCCGACAGTGTGTAATCAAATGCTGTTTGTACGGCTCCCAGAGTAAAGGATGTGGGCCTTTTACCTCCCAGCCAGGGCTCTGTAAACGAAAAGTTGTATGATTTAAAAAATCGGCTGTTGGACTGGAGCCTGACCGACAGTTTCTGAGCGTCGCCTTGAGGTAGGGGACTCCAGGTAGAGCGGTCTCTTACATTGGCCAGCGAAAAATTGTTAAACACAACGCCGAGTGTACCTATGAGCCCGTTAAAACCTCCGTATCCTGCTGATAGTTCGAGCTGGTCTGAAGGCTTTTCTTCGAGGGTGTATTCGATGTCGACTGTACCGTTTGACTGGTTTACCTGCGGGGTGACTCCCAGTTTTTCAGGATTGAAATACCCCAGGTTGATGATTTCCCTTTGAGATCTGATGATATTAGACCGGCTGAATTTCTGCCCCGGCACTGTTCTGATTTCCCTTCTCACCACATGTTCATTGGTACGGTCATTGCCTTTTATGATGATGTTGTTGACAGTAAACTGTGGTCCTTCGTAGATACGCATCTCGATGTCTACTGAGTCATTTTCTACGGCTATTTCTACGGGATTGACCTCAAACGAGAGGTATCCGTCATCGAGGTACAAAGAGGATATGTCTCTGCCATCCAGACTGAATTTTAGTCTGTTCTGAAGCAACTCGGGGTTGTAAACATCGCCTTTGGTTATGCCGAGGATGGTGTACAGCTGCTCAGATGTATACAGGCTGTTTCCTTTCCAGGTGATGTCACGGAAATAATGCCTCTTGCCTTCGTCTATCTTTATATCTACCATCATGTTGCCATCCTTGCCTCTGTACGTGGTGTCACGTATGATGGCCATGTTTTTGTAGCCCTGATTGTGGTAGAATGTGGTCAGAGCCTTGAGGTCCTCATCGTATTCTTTTTCGATAAATTTGGACTTGCGGAAAAGGGTCCCCTTTCTTTTGGTTTTGCCCATTTTCTTGCGGAGTTTTCTATCGGAATAGCTATTGTTACCTTCAAATGATATGTCCTCCACTTTTACCCTGTCTTTGGGGTTTACATCAAATTCCAGTCTGACGCTTCCTTTTTTGGATTCATCCGGATATTCATTGACTTTTACGGCAACATCATAGTGTCCTTTTCCTATGTAATATTCACGTATTTTTGCCATGGCCAGTTCCTTCTGGTCGTCAGTGACAATGCCTCCTTTGGTAAGTATGTTTTTGACAAAATCATTGAGGTCTTCCTGTTTTGAAGTTTTTATGTTTTTGTATGACCATCTCGATAGAGTAGGCCTTTCCACCAGCACCATTCTGAGGAAAACTACTTTGCCATCCACGCTGTCGCGGTAGATTTGTACGTCTTCAAAAAGTTTGAGTTTTATCAGGGCCTTGACCGCACCTGTGATATCTGGTCCGGGAACCTGTACTTTCATACCTTCCTTTAGGCCAGCTATGGACTTTATGGCATTGCGGTCCCGGTTTTCAGCTCCTATGATGGTGATGCCTCCTATTTCATAGGTTTCCTTGTCGCTGTAATCGATGATTTCGTTCTGAGCTCTTGACTCCTGCACAAAACAGGAGATTAAAAGGGGGAGCAGCCATATATTTTTAAAGAAAGATTTCATGCAGGTAATACTTATGCTTTTGCAGTTTCAAACGATGATACACCCAGGGACGCTGTTTTCAGTATCTTTTTTAACTTTTCCTTAATGGTTTTCATGCCGTGGTGACTGATTTGGATTGATTAATGATTGGTCAGATTGCTTCAGCAAGCTGTTCACTGGTTTTGCCAAATCTTCTCTCCCGCGACTGGAAGTCCAAAAGGGCACTGTAAAAATGATTTTTTCGGAAATCTGGCCACAACACATCTGTAAAATACAGCTCCGCATACGCTGCCTGCCACAAAAGGTAGTTGCTGATGCGGTATTCGCCGCTGGTTCTTATCATCAGCTCAGGGTCAGGAAAATCACGTGTGGTCAGATATTGTGAAAAAAGGTCTGTATCTATGCTGCCTATATCGATTTTGCCGTCACGTACGTCTGTGGCTATGGATTTTGCCGCTTCTACTATTTCCCACCTTGACGAATAGTTTAAGGCCAGGATAAGCGTCATGCGATCGTTTTTACTGGTTTGCTCTATCCCATCCAACAAAGCTTTCCGCGTTTTTTCGGGGAGTTTTTGCAGATCTCCTATTGCTTTTAGCCTGATGTTGTTTTTATTGAGTGTAGCCAGTTCCTTTCTTACTGTGTCCACGAGAAGAGCCATGAGTGCATTGACTTCAATGGCCGGCCTTGACCAGTTTTCTGTAGAAAAAGCATACAGAGTAAGATATTTAACGCCGATCTCAGCGGCAGCCTCTGTCACTTCGCGTACTGCTATCACCCCATTGCGGTGACCAAAAACTCTTGGTTTGCCCTTTGTCTTAGCCCAACGCCCGTTGCCATCCATGATTATGGCCACATGAGCAGGTAACTTTTCAGGATTGATCTGATGAAAGAGGTCCGACATTTCGGTTTGTAAAAAATTGCGACTGCAAAATTAAGAAAAATTCGGTGCAGGACTATGATTGATGACAATATATTAGCTCTGTTGCTTTAAAATAAACATCAGAGTGCAAATCAGGGCAACAAAAAACCACATTATCAGGTTCTAAAAACATTATTAGGGCAGAATATCGCAGAATCATTTTAAAACCAGGATTTTTTAGCCAATGAATGCCGGACAATCAGCAGAAAACAAAGGATGTAACCTTTTTAGCAAACATATTAAATCACCTTTAAAACACTTCTTAAATGAAAAAAAATTGGCAGCTTTTAGCATTTCTTCTTCTTATTTGTCATAGCTGTATGCTGACAGCTCAGAATTTGCCCACTGGTATGACGAAGGGGGCCTCTGTCGAAGGTATCACAGAGTACAATTTAGAGAATGGACTGAAAATCTTATTGTTTCCTGATCCGTCAAAGCCCACCATCACCGTAAATATTACCTACCTGGTTGGTTCGCGGCACGAAGGCTACGGCGAAACAGGCATGGCCCATTTGCTGGAACACCTGGTATTTAAAGGGACTCCCCGACATCCCAATATCCCACAGGAACTGACAGAACACGGGGCCAGGCCCAATGGAACCACCTGGTATGATCGTACCAACTATTTCGAAACATTTAATGCCACAGAGGAAAACCTCAAGTGGGCCCTCGACATGGAAGCCGACAGGATGGTCAACAGTTACATAGCCAAAAAGGACCTCGACTCTGAGTTCTCTGTGGTCAGAAATGAATTTGAATCAGGCGAAAACGACCCTTCAGGAGTGTTGATGGAGAGGGTGCTAAGCACGGCCTACCTTTGGCACAACTATGGAAACAGCACCATAGGCTGCAGGGCTGATATCGAAAACGTTCCGATCGAAAGGCTGCAGGCCTTTTACAGAAAATATTATCAGCCCGATAATGCTGTACTTACAGTTACCGGAAAGTTTGATCCAGCCAAAACACTCGGTTTTATCCATACTTATTTTGCCGGAATACCACGGCCTGACCGCAAACTGGACCGCACTTATTCCAGGGAACCCGTGCAGGACGGTGAGCGTCAGGTCACATTGCGTAGGACCGGTGATGTGCAGGTGGTGAGCTGTTCGTACCATACAGCCCCGGGCTCGCACAAAGATTATGCTGCCATATCGGTTATTGACGAGATACTTTCAAATGAGCCATCAGGAAGACTCTATAAATCATTGGTGGAAACCAAAAAGGCATCCTATGTATGGAGCTTTGCTCCGAGTCTCAAAGAGGCAGGTTTTATATATATCAACGCCACACTAAGGAAGGAAGACAATCTAGAAAATGTTAAAAATACAATGCTTGCCACGCTGGATAGTCTCAAATTAAACCAGCCAACCAAGGAGGAACTGGATAGGGCAAGAGGTCGATTGCTGAAACAATGGGAACTGGGCTTCAACTCTTCTGACCGGGTAGGACTCAATATCAGCGAATACATAGCCCAGGGTGACTGGAGACTTTATTTCCTCTACAGAGATGCCCTCGAAAAAGTAACGCTCGAAGACGTAGTACTTGCCGCTTCTAAATATTTTAAACCTTCAAACCGTACCATTGGTATATTTATTCCCGAGGAGAAACCTGACAGGGTAGAAACTCCGGAGGCTCCTGATCTGGCCTCGCTGGTAGACGGATATAAGGGCAAGGAACTGATTGCCCAGGGCGAAGAATTTGACCCTGATTTTGCCAATATAGAAAAACGGACTTTTAAGGTAGCCGAAAAAAGCGGCATGAAAGTAGCTTACCTTCCTAAACAAAACCGCGGTGATGCCGTCAATGCAAACATCACGCTCAGGTATGGCACTCCGACTTCCTTGCTTGGTAAGTCATCAGTGGCCCAGCTGACAGCAGCAATGCTCGACAAAGGTACCGCTTCTCTGTCCAGACAGGCCATCCAGGATAAGCTTGATGCCATCAAGGCCAGGGTCAGTGTCTTTGGTGGACAATCAAGCATGACATTTAACATTGAGACAACAAATCAAAACCTCTCTCAGGTTCTCGATCTGGTAAGCGATATGGCTCATAATCCGGCATTCAGTCAGGAGGAGTTTGACAAACTCAAAAACGAAAGGATAGCTTCTATGGAAGAGCAGCTTTCTGATCCGGGAGCTATCGCAAGCAACCGCATGGAAATTATCACCAATCCATATCCCAAAACTGATGTCAGGCATGTAAAAACCATGAAAGAGGATATAGAAGCTCTCAAGGCGGTTACACTTGACGATGTAAGGAAGTTTTACAAGGATTTTTATGGATCCAGTGAGGCAACGGCATCGATTGTTGGAGATTTTGACAAAGACGCAGCAGCTGCTTTGATTACCAAAAATTTTGGCAACTGGAAGTCTCCGGGCAAATACGAAAGAATCACCGACCCATATATGAAAATAACTCCAGTTGACGAAAACATAAATACACCGGATAAGGCCAATGCTATGTTTTTCGCTCGCCTTCCTCTGCAGATAAACGACAGTCATCCGGATTATGCCGCTATGGTCATTGGCAATTTTATGCTGGGTGGTGGATTTCTGAATTCCAGGCTGGCGACAAGAATCAGACAAAAAGAAGGCCTTAGCTATGGTGTAGGATCCTGGTTTTTTGGCAGCTCTTTAGATGATTCCGGTGAGTTTGGAGCCTACGCCATTTATGCTCCGGAAAACAGAGACAAAGTGCAGGCTGCTTTCAAAGACGAGATAATGAAAGTCAAAAAAGATGGATTTACTCAGGAAGAACTTGACGCAGCAAGGTCAGGCTGGATACAGGGACAGGTAGTCACAAGGGCTCAGGACAGGTCATTGCTCGGCAAACTGGCAAACAACATGAGGCTCGACCGCACAATGGAATGGGACAAGGCCCTCGAGGAAAAAATCAAAAAACTCACAGTGGCAGATATCAACAAGGTCATGGCAAAATATATGAACGCTGACCAGATGATTTATATCAAAGCCGGAGATTTTGAAAAAGCATTCAAGGAGAAAAAACCATAATGGTTTATTCTTTAGACCAATAAATGAAAAAGGGGATTTTTTGGTCCCCTTTTCATTTTATACTAATTAAAACCATTTATTCAGGGTCCAGTTTGACGTATTTACGGGCATAATCTATGTTTTTACCTTCAATCCTCAGAAGATAAACACCGCCGGGAACATTGTTTATATCGATGCTGTGGCTGTCCTCATTGGACAGGTTTTTAATCAACATAATATCACCTGATATGTCTCTGAGTGTGACCTTAAGGTTACCGTGGTCATATTTGTGTACCGTAAACCTCAACTCATTGGTGCCGGGATTTGGAAAAACAGATACAACTTCCATCCCTTCTCTTTGCATTGACATCACTTTGCTCATTGTTTCCTTGCCTTCGTAGTCTACGGCTTTTACTCTGTAATAGGTCATTTCATACGGTTCGTAGTCAATGGCAGAATATGCTTTGTGACTTTCTTCACCGCTTTTTGAAATAATCCTGGCAAACGCAGTCCATCTGGAGCCATCATTGCTTTTTTCTACATCAAAGTAATGATTGTTCCATTCGCTGGCTGTGGTCCAGTTAATCATATTTGTAGAGTAAAGAGGTACCACCTCTATGCCTGCCATTTCTATGGCCAAAGGCGTTTGTGCCTTATAAACGTCGCAAAGACTTACCTGAGCATTACTGTTGACACAAAGGAAGAGATCAATATAGTCCCCGGGATTAGGGGAGAAATTTAAATAAGTCTGGGAACCACTGTGAAAGGCCAGTTCATGGCAATGGTTTGCTTCCATCTGGTATGCTCCGTCGAGATTACCTGTACAGCCCATACCTTGCCCTACCTTGGCTGTAGCATACATAAAAGTTGTATCATCCAAAATAAATCTGAACTTGTAGCAATGGTGCATCAAAGGCATTCCGTTGTCCATACAATCCGGACAGGTCACAGGGTCTATGTCACCGCTAAACTCCGCTCCCGGTCCTGATCCAAATTCAGGAAGAGTTGAAACATAAATCAATTGTTCACATCCTCCACAATCTACATCAGGATTAGGACACATCGGGTCCCACTGAGCGATAAGGATGTGAGTCATGAAAAATAAAACAACCATCCACGACAATCTGAGAAAATGTTTCTCCAATTTTGTTAAAAGTCTCATGGTTTAAAATTTAATAGTGATGTTATTGAAAAATACCAATACCAACAGTATCAATATAAGTTGTATTTTTCGCAAATCAATGACCTGTGTCACCTTGAGTCATGATTAAATACATGATGATTATAAAGTGTTAAAATACAATACTTTATAAATTAAAAACCAAACTTGCTTATTGGGTCAGCTTAAATATTTTCCTACAATGGGCATTCTGCGGCCGACTCCAAATGCCTTTGGACTTACTCTGAGCACAGGTGCAGTCTGATGTCTTTTGAATTCATTTATATTCACCATTCTCAAAATTCTTTTCACGAGAACTGGGTCATATCCCATGTCTATGATGTCCTGAGGCCCCTGCCTTTTTTCGATGTACTGATACAGAACAGGATCCAGAATGTCGTATTCGGGCAGGCTGTCCGAGTCTTTCTGTCCGGGTCGCAACTCCGCCGAAGGTGGTTTACTGATTGAGTTAATCGGTATTACCTCCTCGTCTTTGTTGATGTAGGCTGCCAGTTGATATACTTCCGTTTTATATACATCACCAATGACCGACAGGCCGCCGCAAAGATCGCCATACAGGGTGCCATATCCCACAGCCATTTCGCTCTTATTGGTGGTATTTAGGAGTATGTGGCCAAATTTATTTGAAAGGGCCATGTTGAGAGTTCCTCTGATGCGTGCCTGGATGTTTTCTTCAGTCACATTAAAGGGCAGGTCCCCAAAAACAGGCGACAGTTTTGTCATGAAAGCATCATACACATCCTTTATAGGAATGATATCATGGACAAGCCCCAGCTTATTAACCAGGGCCATGGCGTCATCTACGGAATGGTGCGTCGAAAACTGTGACGGCATCAGCAATACCCTTACATTTTCCGGTCCCACCGCCCTGGCTGCCAATACTGCCGTCACGGCCGAATCTATTCCTCCGGACAGGCCAAGGATGGCCTTCGAAAATCCCAGCTTCCTGAAATAATCCCTGATACCCATCACTATCCCATCGTGTATAAGGGCCGTCTTGTCTTTGGGCTGTTCACGATTTAGGTCCCCAGCCATCACCTTATCCAGGGAGTAGTGCCTTATACACTCCTCAAAATATGGCATTTCGTCATGTACAAATCCGTTTTGGGATACTATCAGACTGCCACCATCAAAAAGAAGCTCTGTCTGGGCCCCACAGTGGTTGATATAAAACATGGGTATGCCATACCTTAGCACATTTGCCTTGACGGTATGTATCCGGTTTTTGGCATGACCGTAATTAAATGGCGAAGCAGACACATTGATGATAAATTCAGGTGAAAACTTCATCATTTTATCCAGGGGAATGACTGTATACAAAGGGTCATCTGTACCCACATCCCATATATCCTCACAAACGGTGAGGGCTATTTTGCGGCCCTTGTACTCCACTATTTCCCACGTCTTTGAAGGCTCGAAGTACCGGTACTCGTCAAAAATATCGTACGTAGGCAGGAGGGTCTTGTGTTGAACAAATTTGACCTCCCCATCTGCCAGAAAATACACCGAATTGAACAGGCTCTTGCCTTTGGGTTCTTTGTTGTGCGAAGGAGCTCCTACCACCACTGCTATATCCCGGGCATGACTACACAGGGTGGCTATGGACTCATCTGAAAGCCTAATAAAATCATCAAACTCCAGAAAATCTCTGGGTGGATATCCGCAGGTGGCAAGCTCGCTGAAACATACAATGTCAGAACCTGCTTCCTTTGCTACCTTTATGGCTTCGACCATCTTTGCGGTATTCCCCTCAAAATTTCCTATGTGATAGTCCAGTTGTGCTATGGTGATCTTCATGGGATGGTGTATAACTTATTTATCGTGTGCCTTGAGACTTATATGACAGTGCGAAAGTAACAAAATAGTGCCATACAGCAGTCGAGGCAGCCAAATATTGAATTCCCGCCCGGGCAACGTGGATGTTTCCCTGCATTATTTTATCCGGGCGGGATGTCAGGGCAAGCTAAATTGATTACCTTTGCCGTTTAGGTTTTATAAACATATCAGCACTATATGTCAGCAGATGTTTTTGTTTGGGTTAAGGATTTACTCCAGTCTATACATGATGCCAGAATCAGCAATCAGGAAGAACTCGATGCATTCAGAGTAAGGTTTCTGGGCACCAAAAGTGAAATAAAATCATTGTTTGGGGAGATAAAAAACGTAGACAATGACAGAAAGAAAGAATTTGGCCTCCTGCTCAATGAGGTAAAACAGGCCGCTGAAGAGAAATACGAGTCATTAAAAACCCTTCTTGAGGGCCAAACAGGAGGTCAGTCAGATTCCGGCTTAGATCTCACGGCACCCTGCGAACCCATAGCCATAGGGTCCAGGCATCCTGTTTCCATCATCCTAAATCAGATTATTGGCATTTTCAGCCGCATAGGATTTACTGTGGCAGAAGAAAGAGAGATAGAAGACGACTGGCACAATTTTACAGCCATGAATACGCCGCCCGATCACCCGGCGAGGGATATGCAGGATACCTTCTATCTTAAAGACAGTACCACACAGCTGCTGAGAACCCACACCTCTTCCGTTCAGGCCAGGATTATGACCTCACAGAAACCGCCCATAAGGATTATAGCTCCCGGTAGGGTATACCGCAATGAGACCATTTCTTCGAGGTCACATTGTCAGTTTCATCAGGTAGAGGGTCTCTACATCGATGAGGGTGTCTCCTTTGCAGATATGAAACAGACACTGCTTTATTTTGCCAGGGAGATGTACGGCCCACAGACAAATATCAGGCTAAGGCCTAGTTTTTTCCCGTTTACTGAGCCAAGTGCAGAAATGGATGTGTATTGGGGCCTAAAGACCGAGGATGATTACAGAATCACCAAGGGGTCAGGATGGCTCGAAATCCTGGGCTGCGGTATGGTCGACCCTAATGTGCTGGAAAATTGCGGCATAGATCCTGCCAAATATAGTGGATTTGCCTTTGGCATGGGGATAGAAAGACAAGCTATGCTTAGGTACAAAGTCACGGATATAAGGCAGTTTTTTGAAAACGATGCCCGCTTTTTGAGTCAATTCAGCGGTGTGATCTGATGGGTACGGCACGTCTTGCGGTGCTGATGACCGTAGGAGCTGCTCTTTTATGGAGCACGGGAGGCCTTTTTGTCAAGCTACTCAATCAGGGTCCACTGACCATACTTTTTTACAGGAGCCTTTTTGCGGCGGTGCTTTTTCTTGCCATATTCCGCAAATCCCTTTTCAGAGTCAACAGGCTCATGATTATAAGTGTTCTGTTTTATGCTCCCCTTCTCATAGCTTTTGTCACCTCTACTAAGTTGACTACAGCTGCCAATGCCATATTTTTACAGTATACAGCCCCGGCCTACGTCCTTTTACTGGAGCCATACTTTATCCGTACACGCCTCACGCGGACCAATGTGCTGACCGTCATAGCCTGTTTTGCAGGTATGTGCCTCTTTTTTGTAGATCAGTTTACCACTCCTGACAACTGGTATGGGATTATCCTGGCTGCGGCCAATGGTATCATCCTTGCTGGACTGCTGATTTCCCAAAAGATGAACAAACCTGAATACCAGCCTTCGGCCGTATTTTTTGGAAATATCCTGGTGTGTCTGATTACGTTGCCCTGGTTTGTATCCGCTCCCTGGCCCACAACACAGGAAACAGGATATCTTATGTTTTTAGGTTTTGGACAACTGGGGCTGGGATTTGTGTTGTTTCTGTACGGACAAAAGCACTTGCCGGCCCTCGAAAGTTCACTTATTGCCATGCTTGAACCCCTGCTAAATCCAGTCTGGGTATATGTCGGCTATGGCGAAAAGCCGGGCCTGTGGGCAATCTTTGGTGGATCGGTCATCCTGGCGGCACTGGTTATTAGGATGGTATTTATGGAAAAGAAACATCTGCAGCCGGGTACCTAAAAGCCACCTTAAAATCCTCACCCGAGGTAAAACTCCTCGTACACTACCTTTTCCAGGTTTTTGCGGTATTTGTTGGGACTATGGCCTGTTTTTAGTTTAAAAAGCCTGTTGAAATGCGAAAAATTATTGAATCCGCTTTCAAAACATACTTCAGTGATGGAAAACTTCTCTTCGTTCAATAGCTTACAGGCATGCACGATACGGAATTCGTTGACAAACTCCGTAAAAGTTTTGCCGGTGACCTTTTTAAAATATCGGCAGAAAGACGGCACAGTCATATTGGTTTGGGAGGCTATGTCTTCCAGCATGATCTGTTCTGTAAAATGTTCCCTCACATATTTATATACATGATCAATGCGGTCGGCTTCCTGGCCACTGACCACAAGGGTTACGCCGGTTGCATTCAGTGTTGTGTATTCACGTGACGAAGCCAGCAATTGGAGAATGTTGATAAATTCTACCAGCTTTTCGAATTGAGTCATATAAAAAAGAGACTCCAGTCTGGCTCCCGCCTCCTCACGTGTGGTTCCATAAAACGAAAGCCCGGCTCTGGACCTGTCAAACAACTGACCAATAGCCTGCATTTCGGGCAGTAAAAAGAAATCTTTGCCCAGAAAGTCTTCCTTCATCTGCACCACAATCTCCGAATTACTGCCGGATAATCTGTCTGTAAACCCAAAGTGCGGCAGGTTGGGCCCCAGAAATATCAGGTCACCTCCATTATAATAGGAGATATGATTGCCTATGTGCCTTTTACCGCTGCCATGCTTTATATAGACAATTTCCAGCTCTGGGTGGAAATGCCAGAAAGGCAGATTGTTGGGGCTGAGTTCCTCAAACTTCCTGAGTGTAAACGAATGGCCAAAACTGGGTTCAATCTTCTCAAGAGAAGGTTGTGACAAAACACTTCTTTTCATTGACACTTAAATATAAAAGTATACAAAAGTAACGAATAACATTATATATTATTGGAGTCAATTTTATAAAATATACTAAATTAACTATTAATTTACATTTATTAACCATAAAGGAAAATTTAGTATATATAATGGAAAATATTATTGTAGCCGTCAACTAATGTATGCCCGTACCTTTGCCCTGTAAATTTTGATTTTTAAAACCATAAATACATTCAGAAACATGAAAACAAAATTTGTTTTATTCTTTAATCTGATTTTCACAATTGGATCACTTATGGCAGGCAACCCTACAGCCACTATTGAAGGT